>JAKPKE010000098.1 GCA_029553855.1 Bacillota bacterium
AATCGGTAATCTTATAGTATTTATTCTTTTCATCGGTACTGCGGAAGGTAAGAGTATGCCCTTCCGGACAGATATAGCAATCATTTGACTTATCATAAAAGAATAGCTCTTTGGCAAATAAAGATGGCTCTTTCCGTGAGGCCTGTCTCTGTGTGGGGACTACCACCAGGATATCTTGCTCATCAATCTTGGCAAGCTCACCTGTTGTGGCATATCCTGAGTCGGCACAGGCCACCTTGCACTTCTTATTAAGTACTCGATTGGCCTCATCTATCTGTTTGGCAAACTGATATAGATCATTATTTACACTTACCACATCAGAGGAGAGGATAAGGCCATGCTTATCATCTACCACACTCTGCAGGCTATAGCCGGCATTAGAGCCGGTGGGACTATTGATACGGGTAGAGTCAGGGTCTGTGGTATTTAGGGACTTCTTGTTCTCCTCCTCTAACTCTTTTAATATCCCTGCTACCTTGGCCTTTAGGTGTTTTTGGTCTTCTAATTCTTTACCCATACGGATGAGTGAACCATTCTGTTCCTCAGACTGATCTACCCTCTCACACTCGGTAAGCAGCTCTTTGATACGCTGGTCTACTTTAGCTAAGACAGCTTCGGCTTTTTTCTTATCCCAGCTATTCTTGATAGAGGCATTGCCACGGAATTTACTACCATCTAAAAACAGGGTATTACCCTCGATGAGGTTAAGTCTGATACAGATGCGGGCACACTGTTTTAATACCTTTGCCAACTGCCTGCAATACTTCCTCCGGAATTCGGCTATGGTCTTGTGATCTGGCTTTAAACCCCTGGCTAGCCAGATAAAGGAGAGGTTATGGTGTAGTGCCCGCTCTATCTTACGTGAGCTGCGTATACCATAGGAGTAGCCATAGACCAATACCTTTAACATGATTACAGGATAGTATTTGGGATTACCTACCTTATGCGGGTCAAAGTCAAACCCTATCTTTACCAAATCCAGTGCCTCAATAAAGGCATCATATGCCCGTACCGGATCATTTGCTTTGATACTCTCATCAACGCTTGGGGGAAAGAGCAATCCCTGACATCTATCATTACCGTAGCGATAGGCCATAACAGTGGTGTCCTTTCTTATTAAATGATACTGTTATTATAGCATAAAAACACAGATAAGTCTTATGAATCAAGGGTTTTACCTGATATTTTCTATTATTATTTATTGAGAGATAATGGTAATTGTGACACAGCCTGA
>JAKPKE010000103.1 GCA_029553855.1 Bacillota bacterium
CAGGCCATGTGATCTTTTGTGTGAGGCCAGCTCCGAACACAACCATAGTGGTTATAACCGCGTACAGATATAGAAATGTGGTAGTAGACAGAGCTATTATGCTTGCCTTAAAGGTCTCCTTCTTCTTTATTACATAAGGACCGAATACAATGAGGGTCTCGAAGCCGGAGTATACGTATCCTGTAGTAATGGCTGATTTTGAATACTCTTTTATAGAATGATTCAATACAGGCATGAGGTAACGAATATCTCCATATATGAACAATGCAGGTAATGCAAATAATAACAATGGAAGAAGCATATAAAACAGGAATTCGTTTAGTCTTCCCAAAACCTTTATTCCTGAGCTTGCCATGTATGCACTTACCCCGAGTCCGAGCAATATCTTTACAAGCATTGGGGTTTTGGGCAGCAGATAAATAGTAATTACTTCAGTAAATAGCCTAAGTATTACTGCCGCGGCCAGAATGGAATATATGACAAAAACTGCTGCCAGAAGCCTACCGAAGAATTTCCCGGCAATCCTTTCTGTAAGTGCAATAAAGGATAAGCCGGGGTATTTGCCGATTATTCTGCTTGTAAGCCAAAGAGATACAAAAGGAATAATCGCCCCGAATAATACTGCCAGCCATGCATCCTGTTCTAAAACTTCTGTTGTAACCCTGGGAAGAGTTATAATCCCAGTGCCCAGCATACAGCCTATGAGTATGAAAATGAGCTGCTTGCTTGTTATTGTATAGTTCATTTCAGTTTTCACGTTTACCACTCTTTTCCCTGTTATTTACCGCCCTCGTATCATCTTCATGGGGTATGGATAAAGGCCTTTTTGTAATCTTCCATATTGGCATTCTTATAAGAGCATCCTTCATATCTCTAAACCGTGCAGGCGCAAAGGGAGATAAATATGGTACACTGAAGCTTTCAAGCCTTGCAAGATGAGTCAATATCACAATGAGTCCCAGAGCTATTCCATAACCGCCGAAAGAAACCGCCAGCAGGATAAGAAAAATCCTCAAGAGTCTCATTACCAATGTCATACTGTAGTTCGGCAGCACGAAGTTACATACTGTAGTGACTGCTATTACTACTACCATTACGGGGCTTACTAAATTGGACCTTATAGCAGCATCTCCCAGTATTATCCCCCCGACTATGCCTAACGTTCCTGCTACTGAAGTAGGAAGGCGTATTCCTGCCTCCCTCAGCACCTCAACAACAAATTCCATAATCAGTACTTCAACTATCGGCGGGAACGGCACCTTTTTCCTCAAACGCGTAAAGCTTATTATCAAATTCGAGGGTATAAGCTCCGGGTGAAAGGTTGTAAGGGCTATATAGACAGATGTGCCCATGACTGCAGTTATGAAGGCAAACAATCTGATAAAACGTGCGAATGTTCCGACAAGGGGTCTTTCATAGTAGTCTTCCGTTGCCTGAAAGAATTCAACAAATACGGCAGGGGCTGTAAACACATATGGTGATCTGTCAGATATTATGAGAACTCTTCCTGCAAGCATATTCGCTATTGCTTTGTCAGGCTTTTCAGTCCCCTGAAGCTGAGGAAAAACAGACCATGGATTGTCTTCAATGTATTGCTCAATATATCCGCCGGAAAGTAAGCTGTCAATTTTTATCTTGCTTATCCTAGTTCTTACCTCTTCAACTATTCTGGGATCTGCCACTCCTTCAATATAAACAATCGCAACATCCGTCTTTGTCCTCTTTCCTACCTTGATTACTTCAACCTGAAGCAGCGGATCTTTTACAAACTTTCTTATCATCCCGATATTTACCCATATATCTTCGATAAACCCTTCCCGGGTACCGCGTATCCTTTTTTCTGTTTCAGGCTCGGATATCTGCCTTTCCTGTCCCCCTCCGATCATAAGGATCAGAAAGCCTTCAATTCCATTTACAAGCAGGAGACCTTTCCCCTCAAAAAGATTCTGAACTGCAACTTCATAATCTTTTTCAAAATTTACACCACCTGTCTGAATGCATTTCTTCATCAGATGTTCCTTCAACTTTTCACCGGTCAGTGCAGTGCCTTCCAAGCCCCTACAACTCATAACTGGCATTAATATATTATCATTCAGAATTTTTTTATCGATGTATGAAATCAAATAAATGAGTATCGCATCAATATTCTCATTACCGCCGATAAAAAACTCCCTTATTACTACATCTGCATTTCCTGAAAGATCTTTTCGGAGTCTATCGGATATATTCTTAAAGCTTCCGGCTTTTCCGGCATTATATCCGGCATATGGTACTCTGACTTTAAATTGCTTTGCTTTCATAGGCCTTATTGCTTTCCGGGCAAACTTTATATTCTTCATGTAAAATACTCTCCCTGGTCGATTATTTTTCTATATAGTTTGCGGCGAATTATTGCTGATGCAGATTATTTCGCCGCAAAGGAAATCAAGGTAACCAAAGTCGGTTTCAGCGAAGCTTAAACCTATTTGGTATAATTCGCTGTAATACAAATATTGTTTCCTGTTTTATCCGATTTATTATTTATTCGCATAAAAAAGAAGCCTTGCGGCTTCCTCTATACACCTTCCCTGTACAATACCTCCAGCATCACTTTTAATCCCTGAAGTCCTATATTCAATATCCTGCTGTCCTTTATTGCCTCGGACAGCTTGTCTTCAACCATTCTTATCCTTTTTTCCCTGATGAAATCTTTATTCTCCTTTGAAACAAAACAGCCCTTGCCAATCACAGTTTCTATGAAGCCTTCCTTTTCAAGCTCATCATATGCCCTTTTAGTTGTAATCACACTTATATGAAGGTCAGCAGCCAATTTCCTGATAGACGGCAGTCCTTCCCCCGGTTTAAGCTGCTGATTGATAATCAGCTTTTTAATCTGGTTGGCTATCTGCTCATATATAGGTTCATGTGCCGAATTGCTGACTGTTATATCCATATATATACACCTCGCCTCTGCAGAGCATGATCGTGAGACAGGTTCTGTCCTGGCTGATATAGCTTTCTATGCACACACAAATCATGAAAATCGTATATTTTGTTCATAGTGTGCATACTGTTCATACTGTTAATGCCATATATGTACAGTATAATCACAATCAATCACTGTGTCAATAAAAATGGTGAAATACGTAGAATAGTATACTT
>JAKPKE010000120.1 GCA_029553855.1 Bacillota bacterium
GCGGGCAAATAGCCCGCATTACATTTTGCTTGTTTCGCATTTTTCTACTTCTGTTTCTTTGTCCTTCTTTTTGCCGAAGAATCTGTCATACAAATATTTTATATCCTCATCAACGAATCTGTGTTTCGTCCCCTTAACATCATATTTGAAAAGTTTGAAAGCAAATTGAACAAAATATCCTAAGGAAAGTGCCATTATCGGTGTCCCAATTCCTACGGAACCCCCAAAGAAATATCCCACGGCAATTACGCTGAGTTCTATGCAACTCCTTAAGAATCTCACGGATTTGCCGGTTTTTTTTGTCAGGGCTACCATAAGGCCGTCCCTGGGTCCGGAGCCCAAACCTACGCTTATGTAAAAATAAGTGGCTATTCCTATTGTAAACATGCCCAAAAACATCATTATAAATCTTGGAACCATTGCCTCAAATACCGGAACCAGATGATTCAGCATGTATATATCTATAAAAATACCAATGACTATCATATTGGACAGGGTTCCCCATCCAAGTCTTTCCCCTAGCAAACCGTCAATTATCACCAATGCTATTCCTACGCATATACTTGCCTGGCCCATTGTAATACCGAAGTTCTTTGCAAGTCCATGATGAAATACATCCCAGGGCGCCAGGCCCAGATTGGCATTAATAGTCATGACTATCCCCAAGGCATATATGGCAAGTCCAAAAACCATCTTTGCCGTCTGTTTTATTATATTCTTCATTCTTTCTCCTTCCGATACGTTGCGTCAATTTTCTATGATTTTTATTCTTATATGCAGCATCCTTATGCTACTATGGGTAAAACCCTATGGTACAATCTCTGTTTAGCACTCAACTCTCCTAATTATACTTAAAAACATATTCCATTGCAATATTTTGTGCAGCAGGTAGTTGTTTACTTTTGGCTGCAGGCTGACTTATAATAATCTGAAGGAGGGGAATTTTATGCAGTTTGACGCACATAAATACAGCTATCCTTCAAGAAGGAATATAGTATATGCAAAAAAGGGTATGGTTGCTGCCTCTCATCCGCTGGCAGCACAAGCAGGTCTTGATATTCTTAAAAAAGGAGGTAATGCAGCAGATGCTGCCGTTGCGGCAGCTGCTTGTCTGACAGTTGTCGAGCCTACTTCTAACGGTATAGGAGGAGATGCCTTTGCGCTGGTGTGGTCGAAAGGAATGCTCTATGGACTGAACGCCAGCGGGCCTGCACCGGCCTCAATTCCTAAGGATATAATAGAAAGAATGGAAGGCCACGGTATACCCAGGCATGGTTGGATTCCCGTCACCGTTCCGGGCGCTCCTTCTGCATGGTCGACGCTCTCGAAGCGCTTCGGCAGACTTTCTCTTGCAGAGGCCTTATCTCCGGCTGTCAATTATGCTGTTGAAGGACACCCGGTTGCGCCTACAGTTGCAGAATCGTGGGAAAAGGCGTATCGGGCTTATAGAATAGCTTTTAAAGATGAAATATACAGGCATTGGTTTGATACCTTCGCCCCAAAAGGCAGGGCACCCAGAGCGGGTGAATTGTGGAGCTCTCCTGACCATGGCAAAACTCTTCAGGACATAGGAGAAACAAATTCCGAAACTTTTTATAGAGGTAGTCTGGCAGAAACCATATCGGATTTTGCCAAAAAAACCGGAGGGTATCTTTCCGGAGAGGATTTGGCGGCCTATGAGCCTGAATGGGTAGAGCCTATATGTATAAACTACCGTGGTTACGATGTGTGGGAAATTCCTCCAAACGGTCATGGAATTATAGCCTTAATGGCTTTAAATATACTTAAAGGCTTCAGTTTTGAACGGAAAGATTCCATTGAAGCCTGCCACTGCCAGTTAGAGGCAATGAAGCTTGCCTTTGCCGACGGGCTTAAATATATATCAGACCGAAGGAGCATGAGAGTATCGCCTGAAGAGCTTCTTTCCAATGAATATGCGGCTGCAAGGAGAAAGCGTATAGGCAGCAAGTCATCGATGCCGGTATCGGGCAGACCTCCTGAGGGTGGCACCGTGTATCTGGCCGCAGCGGACGGAGAGGGCAATATGGTCTCATATATCCAAAGCAACTATATGGGATTCGGTTCCGGTATTGTGATACCCGGGACGGGAATAAGCCTGCATAACAGGGGCTGCAATTTTTCGACAGATCCGTCTCAGGAAAATTGTATAGCTCCCGGGAAAAAACCTTACCACACAATAATACCCGGATTCCTTACCAGGGAAGGCAGAGCGATAGGACCTTTCGGAGTTATGGGAGCGTTTATGCAGCCTCAGGGTCATGTTCAGGTGATAATGAACACTATAGATTTCCATATGAATCCCCAGGACTGTCTTGATGCGCCCAGATGGCAATGGATCAAGGAAAAGGATGTAGAGATGGAACAGGGTTTCCCAACTGACGCAGTACAGGGCTTGATAAATAAAGGCCATAATATAAGGATCAATCCTGATCCCGTCAGCTTCGGAAGGGGACAGATAATATGGCGGGATGAAGAAGGCATAATGGTTGGGGGTACCGAACCAAGGGCAGACGGTACGATCGCTGCCTGGTAAGTAAAATAATGAAACCTGTTTGACAACAGTGAACTTTAGGAAAGCCATGAGTATCTTCAGCGCAAGCAGTGCAGTGCGAAATTCCTCTGCAGCCTGAACCATGGATAAAGATGCGCACTAACGTGCACAGATACAAGGTACGAGGTTGCGAGGTTCCGGGGAGATTTTGGGTATTCCTTAAGGGTCAAAGATCCTTCACTGCGTTCAGGATGACCTATACAAAAGTCGGTTTAAGCTCCGCTGAAACCGACTTTTGTTCCCTTGATTTTCTTTGCGGCGTAATAATCTACCTTAGCGATATCTCGCCGCAAACTATATAGGCAAGACGTTGCAGCCTTGGTATATTAATACTGCTGTCATTCCGGGAACAGCACTGAAGAATGTGACTGCATCACATTCTTCTCCTACTGTTCAGCAGCTTCCCTATTTTAAAGGAAGCATAATCCTGGTCAAAAGTTCACTTTCCGGCACTTCTACCGGTGAATTGTAATAGAATTCATATGATGTGCCTGTTGCTTTAAAGCCTTTCTCGGCAATCCACTTGTTCATTGCGTCATATACGGGCGCACATTCTGCATAAGGACCTTTATACATGCACTCTACATACTTGCCTGCAGAAATCATGCCTGCCTTGATTTCACCTTTCCCCTCCAGCTGCTTTGAAACCGGAAAACCCATCTCTACATCAAGGTTTTCCATATCCATGTTGTAATACGCCGTAAATGGCACATCTGCAGGCTGTTCCCCCAATTCACTCAGATACTGCATAATGCTTCCGTATGCCTTGCCTATTTCCTGCGGAAGATTACCTATCGAAGTTGTCTTTCTTACTGCCAACACCGGCTGTACACTCTTTTCTTTCAACTCAATGTTATAATTCATAATCGTTCCTCCTTGTTTTTTTCTTGATTATAACACTGTGTATATGACATCTGTGTGTCATGTTTTCAAAGAATATTTTTCATATATTGCTTTTGATATGTCTGAAATTATCCTTCGGATATGCAGGGGTTCCAAAACCTCCACTCCGTTGCCGAAGCTCAGTATAAAGCCATAGAGCCAATTACCCTCCGGCAGCACCGCATTTACCAGGAGCTTCCCATCTTCCTGTCTTTCCGCATCTTCACCGAACCATTCAGTTACAATGCTGTCCATTTCCTTTTCAAATACCAGCTTTAGAGAAATCTGTTTTTCGGATTTACTCCAGGGATCCTCCCAATTTAGCTGCTCTATGGATGCCTCTCTTGGCTGGAAAACTGATTCTGTTACCGCAAGATCCCTCATCCTGGATAGCTTAAAAAGCCTGAAATCCTGCCTTATATGGCACCAGGCATAAAGATACCATTTCTGGCCTTTCAGCACAAGGGAATAAGGCTCAACTCTGCGGTTTGTCCTCCTGCCCTCCGAATCAATATATTTAAACTCTATTTCATAATGATTCTCGATTGCCCTTCTGATGCTTGCTGTAATTTCCCTGAGCAACTTGCCTGCTCCCCAAGGTGACAGGTCAATTATCAATTGCTGCACCTTTGCATCCAGAACCGCAAGCTGAGAAGAGGGTAAAACGTTCCGGAGCTTTTCCATCAGAACCTCATGTTTGCTGTCGGGCATTGTTCCTGCAATACCCCTTAATGTGGATATGATGGTAGACATGTCATCCTCGGTAAGGACACTTCTGTCCAGGCGATAGCCTTCAGCAATGCTTATCCCCCCATTCGCTCCCTGATATGTAACTATAGGTATTCCTGCAAGGTTTATAGCCTCTACGTCTCTCAGGATAGTCCTGACAGATACCTCGAATATATCCGCCAGCTCCTTTGCCTGTACCCTTTCCCTCCTTAGCAGCAACACAAGTATGGAAACCAATCTGTCCAGCTTCAACCTATCATCACCCATTTCAAAAATCGCGTATGATTACAATATCTATACGTGACTTTCATCTTATAATCCTCTAATTCTCTGTAACTATTTTGGCATACCCTTCCTTTACGGCGCTTTCTTCCTTAGTATGAAAAGCAGAAAGTCATGTCATATTTTACCATAACCGCTGCCGGTATTCCATAGTGCTTATCTGATTTTTACCCGGCTTTTTCTGCCCTGTTTCAACAGCAATACACTGTTTATCAATAAAAATACTATGCCTGCCCCTCCAAGGCACTTTATTGCAAAGTTCAGGGAATACCTGTCCCCAAGCATCCCTACAACGGGAAACACAATAATCATGAAAAAACTGAATATCATGCTGGAAAAGGAAAGTATGGTAGCACGGTTCTCACTGGGAATCATCCTGTTGATATAATCGTTTATTGCAACATACACTACTTCTTCTGCAGCCATAAGCGCTATAAAAAATACGAAGTGATATTTGCTAATCGCTATTCCCCATAAACATACCACAGTGGCAAAGGGTGCCAGAAGAAGTATTCCCTGCTCCTTTATCACTTTTTCCAGCCTGTGCACCTGTGGTGCAGTCAAGGCAGCGGTTATGAATGTTGCAGCATAAATGACCCCTATTACCGCTTCGTTGCAGCCTTTGCCCTTTAGAAAGTTCTGCAGGTAAAAGAATATGCAGGTAGTAAAAGTAAGTATTATCTCTGTAAATATTATTAATGATCCTATCCTGGGATTGTTTCTGACTACCTCTATGCTTTCCTTAAGCTGCCTCAGGAATATGTTTTCCCTCTCATGCTCCACCTGCTTCCTCCCTATTAAAGGTTCCTTGAAACTGAAGGACTGCATAAAAGCAGCAGTACCGATGATAATTGTAATAATAAAGGCAATGCCATAACTTTTTGTTGCCATATAGCCCCCAGCCAAAAATGATATCACTCCGGCAGTCTGATAGAAAACTTCCTTATTGCCGGATATTTTCATGTATTTATCTTCCTCACCTATTTCCTTCAGGGAATCATAAATAAGCGCATCTCCCGCACCTGATTCCAGATTGTAGGAAAGGGCTGTAAAAACAAAGGATATCGCAAACCACATAAAATCATTGGCTGCCAGCAGTATCGCTGTACTGAGCAGGGACATTGCCCTTCCTGCTATCCTGCTTATTCTCCTCCCGAAAATATCAGCTACGGCACCGGTAGGCACCTCCATCAAAAATGAGGTTATGTGAAATACCGTTTCCAGGAGTCCAAGCTGAGTGAGGCTCATGCCTTTGCCGGCAAGGTATATCATCCAAATTCCCCTGGTCAGATCAATATTTGATAATATTGTATATATGTAATTTTTATTTATATTATTTCTTAACTGAACATTATAGTTCATAATTCATCTCCTCCATTTAAATACAAAAAACCCCCAAGTAGAAACCTTACTTAGGGGCTAAAGCTATTTATCTTATTTGTAAAGTTCCGGCCTATTAGTTGACATAATATATGATTTTAGATACACTTCTCCCTTGTGTTCCAAAATCTCCTGTAATTGCATGGGCATAAGCCAGATATTCTGTTAAATTTCCGCTAAAACTTGCCATTTTAATCCCTCACATTAACAATACGTACATATTATAGTATATTCCTTTGTACATTTCAAGGGTTCTAAAATATTTTCCACCCGCCGCCATTAATTCTCCAACTACCCTGACAATGCTTATTTTAATACCAGTTCCACCGGACAATGATCCGATCCCAGGACCTCCGAATGGATATCCGCGCTGATCAACCTGCCGGTTAGTCTATCGGATGTGCAAAAATAATCAATTCTCCACCCTGCATTGTTAGCCCTTGCATTGAAGCGATACGACCACCAGGAATACGCCCCTTCCCTGTCAGGGTAAAAAAATCTGTAAGTATCGGTAAAACCTGAATCCAGCAGTTCGGTAAACTTGCCTCTCTCCTCATCGGTAAATCCTGCATTTCTCCTGTTGCTTCCGGGGTTTTTCAAATCAATCTCTTTATGTGCCACATTCAAATCGCCGCAAAACACAACCGGCTTTAATCCGTCCAAAGCCTTAGTATAGTTCCTGAAATCGTCCTCCCATTTCATCCTATATTCCAGCCTCGCAAGCTCTGGCTGTGAATTTGGGGTATACACCGTTACAAGGTAAAAGTCATTGTATTCAAGGGTGATGACTCTTCCTTCCTTATCATGCTCTTCTTTATTTATTCCGCAGGTGAAGCTTAACGGTTCGGCCTTACTGAACACCGCAACGCCTGAATAACCCTTTCTATCAGCATAATTCCAAAACTGATGATATCCTTCCAGTTTCAAATCTATCTGCCCCTTTTGCAGTTTGCTCTCCTGAATGCAAAAAATATCAGCATCTGTCTCTTCGAAATATTCAATAAAGCCCTTTTGCACACAAGCCCGCAGGCCATTTACATTCCATGAAATCAGCTTCATAATAGATTCCTCCTCTAAAAACTCCATATTCTATTTTATCTTATTTAATCCCTGCAATCCAGCATTATCTTTATCTTGTACGATTCACTTGCTTTCAGGAGCCTGTACTATAATTATACTGAATCCAAAGCGAATTATTTTCGATTTCCCATTGACCGCGAACATATGTTCGAGTATAATATTATCATAAATTAACAACGGAGGGATAGTATGGATAAAATGATAGCCTGCTGCGGACTTGAATGCAGCAGCTGCGACGCTTATGTCGCAACAAGGAATAATGACGACGGGCTTCGGAGAAAGGCTGCTGAAAGTTGGAGTAAAATGTTCAACGCCAGAATTGAAGCGAAGGATATCAATTGCCTTGGCTGTATGTCTAATGTATTGTTTTCTCATTGCCTTGAATGCGACATCCGGGAATGTAATATTAACAAGTCTCAGGATAATTGCAGCAAGTGTGACGACTATGCCTGCCAAAAAATAAATAATTTCTTTAATATGGCTCCTGAAGCTAAAGATTCTCTGAACAGTTTAAGGCAACAAAAGTAGAAGATTGCGGTGCAATCTTCTACTTTTATTCTGTATAGCCCTTTACTTATTCCGCTTATGTTCCGATTCCTCGCCATAGGAGTCAATTTTCATACTTAGTATATCTGCCAGCCCGACAAATTCACAGCCCATAAAATATCCTTCATCCAGCTTTTCTGTACGTATGATTTTTAGTACGGCATAAAAATGCTTATCCGGGGGCAATTGTATCTTTGCATCAAAGTAATAGTTCAATGGCAGTTCGCGTGTACAGGTAAATCCCATGCCCGACTTTGATATATTCTTGATTTTGATACTTTCATTTATATTGGGAATAAGTTTATAATCCTGTTTGAAAAACGAAGAAATTTTAAGTTCCAGCTTTAAGGGGAACCTCCTATGCTTTCTTCTTTCCTGCATCATATATCAAACCCTTCCAATCCGCCTGTTAGACTGTACTGTTAATATCTATTATATCATAGATTTGCAAAAAATTACGATACCTGCCCTTTAAAGTAAAGCAATTTGTTTGACACAATATAAGAATTTTAGTACGATTTATAGTGTAAAATAATATTTGAAAAATAGAACCTCATCCTATTTAAGATAGTGGTTCAGATTTATGATAAAAATAACAATATGAGGAGATGACTTAATGGAAAGGATAACAGGGACTATATCAAGAGGTCTTCGTGCCCCGATAATAAGGCAGGGAGACAATGTGGCCGAAATCGTAGTGGACACCGTATTAAAAGCTGTAGAAACAGACGGCCTTCATATTAACGACAAGGACATTGTTGCTGTAACCGAATCTGTTGTTGCTCGTGCCCAGGGTAACTATGCAACTACCGATGCAATTTCAAAAGATATTAAATCCAAGTTTGGCGGGGGCACAATAGGCATAGTTTTTCCCATCCTAAGCCGGAATCGCTTTGCTGTGTGTCTAAGAGGCATTGCAAAAGGTACTGAAAAAATAGTATTAATGTTCAGTTACCCTGCCGATGAAGTAGGAAATCAATTAATAGACATCGATTCACTTGATGCAGAAGGGATAAATCCTTGGATAGATATCTTAACAGAAAAGGATTTTCGCGAACATTTCGGCTTTGTAAAACATGCTTTTACCGGCGTTGATTATATAGATTACTATAAATCACTGATTGCTGAATGCGGTGCTCAATGTGAAATAATATTTTCAAACAATCCGATTACAATCCTAAGTTATACAAAAAAAGTGCTTGCCTGCGATATTCATTCAAGGGTAAGAACAAAGAGGATTCTAAAAGCGAATGGCGGAGAAAAAGTATTTGGTCTGGATGATATTCTTAATTCGCCTGTCGACGGAAGCGGTTTCAACGAAAACTTCGGTCTCTTAGGCTCAAATAAGGCAACAGATGATACTGTTAAACTCTTCCCAAGGGATTGTCAGCCTGTTGTTGATAAAATCCAATCAATGCTCAAAGAAAAAACCGGTAAGACAGTTGAAGTGATGATTTATGGAGACGGGGCATTTAAGGATCCCTTAGGCAAGATATGGGAATTCGCAGATCCTGTATTATCCCCTGCGTACACTTCCGGACTTGAAGGCACCCCCAATGAAATTAAATTGAAATATATTGCAGACAACGACTTTGCCGATTTGAGAGGGGACGAATTAAAAAAGGCTATATCCGAATTTATCAGTCATAAAGAAGCGAATCTGAAGGACAGCATGGAGGCACAGGGCACTACCCCCAGAAGGCTTACTGATCTAATAGGCTCTCTATGCGACCTGACTTCGGGGAGCGGAGATAAAGGTACTCCTATAGTATATATTCAAGGTTACTTTGACAATTATACAAAAAGCGGTATTATATAATCAATAACTTATGGAACGGAGCAACACAATGGAAAACAAAAAATTCAATTTGCAGGAATATATAATTAATGTCCTGAACTTCATGGCTCAGGGCCTTTTCTCTTCTTTGATAATAGGCCTGATTTTGAAGCAGGTTGGAGAAAAGCTGGGCATACCATTGCTGGTAGGGTTCGGCAAAGCTGCCCAGTTTATGATGGGTCCGGCTATAGGAGCGGCAGTGGCTTATGGGGTAAAAGCCCCTGTATTGTCTGTTTTCTCTTCTCTGGTTACCGGAGCTCTTGGTGCTCAAACCCTGCTGCAAACTTCCGCAGGAGTATATTCCATAGTTATTGGCGAGCCGGTAGGGGCGTTATTTGCGGCACTGATCGGAGCGGAAGCAGGAAAACTGATTCACGGAAAAACTAAGCTCAATATTATCTTGGTCCCTGCTGTAACTATTATCATAGGAGGACTTGCCAGCGTCTTTATAAGCCCCTTTATGTCATCCCTGATGACAGCCTTGGGGCAAATGGTCAATTATGCTACGGAACTCCAGCCTGTTCCGATGGGGATATTGGTTTCAACAATAATGGGAATGGTACTGACCCTTCCTATAAGCAGCGCAGCTTTGGCGATTTCATTGAAGCTTGATGGGCTTGCCGCAGGGGCCGCTACTGTAGGCTGCTGCGCCCAGATGATAGGCTTTGCGGTCGCCAGTTACAGGGAGAACAAGCTTGGGGGACTGGTAGCCCAAGGAATCGGAACTTCCATGCTTCAGGTTCCCAATATTGTGAAGAACCCTTTGATATGGATTCCGCCCACAATAGCCAGTGCTGTTCTGGGGCCTATAGCCTCTGCAGTATTTAAAATGAGAAACAATGCTGTGGGAGCAGGCATGGGCACCAGCGGGCTGGTAGGACAATTCGCCACGATAGAAACAATGGGAACCGCGTCCCTGCCTTTGATTCTTGTGCTTCACTTTCTTGCACCTGCTGCAATAACTATTATTGTTTCTGAATATATGCGCAAGAAGAATTGGATTAAGTTTGGAGATATGAAATTGGATGTATAAAAAGTGCTTGACGCACTTTTTTATTTTGCTTTATCATATTCCCTTAGGGGTTTTGAAATCTGAAATTTACTTCTAATATATGAAAAGCTTGATTAAGTACATAATTATACCTGCTGCAATAAGAACATATCCAAGCAGTTCAGTCAAAATATAGTTAAAGGATATCAGTTTCTTGTCATCAACAAATATGTGCCTGCATTGAAAATAAGGCCTGTTTCCTCTTTTATACCAGCCTGCAACCTTTACGTCCTTGTCTCTAAGCCTTTCTGCAGTATCAAGGCCGAAAATTATCTCCATAATCCTTAGGGGCTGTTTATAGTCGATAAGCATTATTGATGTTCCGTCATCTATAATCAGATCCTCGCCAAAAAAGTATCCCGGTATCCCTTTTCCAATAATTTTGCCCTCTATAACAGCAGGCATTCCTTTAACGGGTGATGCGTCTTCCCGTGACAGCAGCTCCTCTAGCTTGTAATTTTGGTGATTCTTGCCGTGTGAATAAAAGTATTTGACAAGTATCGCCATTCCAAGCAGCAGCAAATATTGCGGCTCAGCTTTTATCAAACCCCATACCGCAGGAAAAAATCTGCTTCCAAAAAGATAGCTTTTATTTATCAGATAGATATAGCAGGCGGAACCCCAAGGCAGCAGCCATATTATAGCCTCTGTAAAGAATCTGCCTATCTCTGCCTTGCTAATAGGATAGCTTTTAGAGGACTTACCCTCTAAAGCCAATATTCTCTTTGCAGTAAGAGGGTGTGTGGAATTAAGCTCATACCATCTGCCCCATAGGCTTTTCATATCCCAGGCAATAAGCTTTACCTCCAACTCACCCGAAGTTAAACCCTTATACTGTGTAAGTACAAAGCTTTCATCCTGGAGATTATTCGAAATTCCGAAAGCAATTGCCTTTCTGCTTCTTTTCTCTTCCAATGCCGTGTAGCCGTATGCAATCTTAATCAGCGCATTCTTTAAGTATTCTCCGCCTTCCATTGTCTTTCTTGAAAAGCTGTCTGCATAGTACTCTCTTACCCTTGAAAAAGACAAGGCGAAAAACTGGCTGACCACATATGCCGCATATGCACCTATTCCAACCCAATATGCCGGATTGGATTTGCTGTTGCGATTGGTCCATGAATAAATCTGATACATAGCCATAGGTATGAATGATACAATCATCATCAGTACGAAATCATTATGCTTGATGTGCCCCAATTCATGGGCTATCACTGCTTCAAATTCTTCTTCGGTAAGCTTTTCAAATAGGCCTTGAGTAACAATAAGCCAGGCAAAACCCCTATGATAACCGTACACAAACGCATTTGGGTTGCCATCCTTGATAATGCCTATTCTTGGCGTTTTAACTCCAGCCTTTTTGCATAAGTCATATATTTTCTGCCATGTATCAGAACTGATATTGATATCTACAAACTCAATATCATAGAACATCGGTATGATAAGCGGAGCCAAAACATATTGCAGCAGTGTGATAATTACAGCTGCTGCAACTGCATGGTTTATAGGCATTTCCAGATACCACAGCATTGCTGTTGCAACCGCAAAAAGCAGTCCAAACATTAATGTCAGCGTAAGTAATGCCTTTTTCATAATAGAAGAATAATTTATATCCATGACTAAACCCCCACTCAAAAATAATGTCTTCATTACTTATTATAACATATTTTACATTATCTATAATTTCTAAATCACAAATTTCATTATATGTGAGGTTGAACCAAACTATTCTCCCAACAATCGGGATAATCAATTTCAAATAAAACAGCGACAGTTGCAGCAATATTGGCAAGTCCAAAGCTTCCTTCCTTAACCTCGTATCTCTTTATTTTATCATGTATAATAAAAGGAACGGGATTAAGGGTGTGGCTTGTCTTTGCCTTTGCTATACCTCCCGCCGGCTTTTCAAGCATCTCATCAGCATTTCCATGGTCAGCCGTAATAACAAGAATAGCTTTCTCCTCGTCTACCGCCTTTACAACCCTTGCAAGACACAAATCAACGGTTTCTACGGCAATTTTAGCAGCATTAAAGCTGCCCGTATGGCCGACCATATCCCCATTTGGATAGTTAGCTCTTAAAAAATCATATTTACCTGATTTCAGGGCTTCAATGAGCTTATCGGTCACTTCCGCAGCTTTCATCCATGGCCGTTCATCAAAAGACACCTTATCTGAGGGCACCTCTTCAAAGACCTCCAGGTCTTCATCAAACTTCTCACTTCTGTTGCCATTCCAGAAATATGTCACGTGACCATACTTCTGTGTTTCGGAAACGGCATATTGCCTTATCCCATGTTTAATCAGATGCTCAGACAATGTATTCTTTATATCCGGAGGTGCAACCAGGAAATTTTTCGGCAACTCCAAATCACCATCATACTGAAGCATCCCGCAGAACACTACGTTGGGGCGCGGCCCCCTGTTAAACTTGTCAAAGCATTCATAGTCGAAGGCCATACTTATTTCGATTGCCCTATCCCCCCTGAAATTAAAGAGTACAACGCTGTCCCCGTCATTAATAGTACCCACCGGAACACCGTTTTCAGCAATAACAAAAGGCGGCAGGTCCTGGTCAATAATTCCGGGCAGCTCTTCCCTATAATCGGATATTGCTTCACTGGCGTTGGTAAATTGCCTTCCTTTGCCCGATACATGGGTATCCCAGCCAAGCCTTACCATATCCCAGTTTGCTTCATACCTGTCCATGGTAATTTTCATCCTGCCTCCGCCGCTGGCAATTCTTCCGTCAAAACTGTCACCATTAAGTTCTTCCAATACCTTCTCAAGCTGATCAACATAATCCAAGGCCGATGTTGCCAGTACATCCCTGCCGTCAAGAAGAATATGTATACGTACTTTTTTTACTCCATCTTTCTTTGCTCTGATAATCATTGATTTCAGATGGGCTATATTGGAATGTACATTTCCGTCCGACAGAAGGCCGATAAAATGTAAAACGGAGTTTTTATCTGTACAATTATTGATAACTTTATGCCATGTATATGAACTGTACATCTTCCCATTCTCTATTGATTCATTTACCAATTTGGCCCCCTGACTGTAAATCTGTCCGCACCCCAAAGCATTATGCCCTACCTCTGAATTTCCCATGTCATCGTCAGAGGGCAACCCGACAGCAGTGCCATGTGCTTTAATTAAAGTATACAGGTCATGATTCATCAACATGTCAAGGGTCGGCTTACTCGCAGCCTTAACCGCATCGCCGTTTTCATTTTCGCTTATTCCTATGCCATCCATAATTATCAATACAACAGGTCTTCTTTTCATAAAATCCACTCAGCTCCTTTTGCTGTGCCGTGGTAATTATCAACTATCGCTTAAGCTATAAAATAGTATTCCTTCTCCACGCGCTTTGTACTATCGCTATTTATTAACTCTAATTATACTACAAAGCTTATCATTTTATATTTAATCCGGCGAAAATGGACAAACTTATTTATCTCCAAAGGGGGATTTCTATATTTGCCTTAAATAAATCCCCGTCTATATCTATTTTAAAACTCCCCCCCTGCAGATTTACCAGGCTTTGAGCAATGGAAAGCCCTCCAATACTTTTTTGTTACTCACACAAATCACCTGCCTTCAAAAGAATATTAGCAGGTAAACTTTACGAAATACTTTATAAAAGTCTTACAATTTTCTCAAAATATTTATTTCCGATGCCATTTCCCTCAGCTCATTCAGTTGGGGAATTATCCTTTTAAAATGCTCGGAAGCCATATGTTTATTTAAGTCTTCGACCTTTTCCCATTCTTCAATAATAATCATTACTTTCGGATCCTTTATGTCCTGATAAAGCTCATATTTTATACATCCGTCCTCTTTAACAGTCTTTTCCACCATTTCCTTTGACAGCTCCAAAGCCTTATCCAACTTATCTGCTTTAACAAAGCTTTTTGCTATAACCTTTACCATTTAATATACCCTCCTGACAATTCTTATGCAAATCCTTAATTAGTATTATATATTCATTTTTCGGTCTTGTATATACCTGGGCCAGCCGAATAGATTCTCCAATAAAAGCTGTCATCCTTGAATGCATCATTGTAAAGATTACTGCAAAATTATAGAAAATGTAAAACCCACAAAAACCAAAAACCTCTTAAATAGCAGTTCTATTTAAGAGGTAGAGTACCCGCCGATTATTCAACTATTGTAATGTTCTCTGCTTGCAACCCTTTTGGTCCGTTGGCTATGTCGTAAGTGACCTTCTGACCTTCCTGAAGAGATTTGTAGCCTTCCGCGTTTATTTGGGAAAAATGTGCGAAGACATCTGTTCCGTCTTCTCCTGTAATAAAACCATAACCTTTTTCTCCATTAAACCATTTTACTGTACCATTCATATATTTGTACCTCCAAAATTTTATTACTTAAACTTTTTGTAATAACTCGCCAATAGAATTTCAAATATTTATATGCTATATTTTTAGTAATAATTGAAATATATATGCGTTACATTATTTACTATTATTTAAGCTATTATTAATAATGTCATATATTGTCGGAAAAATCAAGCTGTTTTACCGAAATTGGGAAGTGATATTCCATCAGACAACTACTTTCCTGACACAGTCACTGGAGCAGAGAAAGATCATGGCCGAATAAAAAGTATCAAATTCCAATACGTCCCCAACATTAAGCTCTCCTTTATAATCTTCTACGTCCAGAATAAGATGGTCGCTGCTGCTCCCGATAATCTCTACACCTTCATGTCTCGGCTTGAGCTTTGTAACATCACCTGTATCTTTATGACCAACGGCAAGTAACGCCCTTTTCCGCATTCCTCTGTTCTTATATATGGGCTTGTTACCGAAAGCGTCTACAAAAATCTCCCCAACAG
Organism: Bacillota bacterium; assembly: GCA_029553855.1. GTDB lineage: Bacteria > Bacillota > Clostridia > Lutisporales > Lutisporaceae > BRH-c25. The sequence continues at coordinate 15,220 of JAKPKE010000120.1, forward strand.
GAAAACTTGGTTTTTGTTTTATCTCTATGACTTGGGCTTTCAGCACCATAGGGTCGCGGTAGATTCCCGGCATTTCCACATTCCATAAATATGGCAGATCTTTTGCAGTAATTATGGCCTCTCCTATTCTCAAGTGATTAATACGGGGCGGCATTTTACCGTTAATCAAAAGCGGCAGGGATGTACTTGCCCCTCCGGATATTACTTCCAGCCTTCTTCCGATTTGCTCCTCGACTCTTTCTGCCAGTCTGCATAATTCTCCCAGGTTCTCCTCCGAAGGTTTTATTGAACCGTAACATCCCAAGTTGGTGCCTATCCCTAAAAGCCTGATACTATCCAGACTTTCAATTCCTTTAGCAGCTTTAATGACTTCATTGCTGTCAAAAAATCCTTCCCTCAAATCACCCAAATCCGCCATCAGCACAATCCCATGTATTTTGCCCTGCAGCCTTGCTTCCTCATTTATAAGCCTTATTGTTGCTATCTCCGAATTCAGGCTGGAATCGGCATACCTTACAAGTTCAGGAATTTCACTTGGCATAGGTATTCTTATAAGCATAAGGTCTGCCTTTATATTACAGGATCGGAGCCTGACTATTTCCTTTAGCCTTGAATCACCAAGTGTCTTAAAACCCGCCTCAATAAATAATTCCGCTACTTGAGGTATTGCACTGAAACCTTTTACAACCCCTGCCGGCTCAATACCATTGGACTTGCATAATTCATATATTTTTTGCGCATTGCTTTTTATTTTTGAAGCTGAAATTTCATATACGGGATATTGTCCTTCATATTCGATCATTTCTATACCTCCTCTCTGTTATATCATATAGTTCAAGGGATTTCACTGCTCTGAAACCCCATTTTGCCGCACATCTATGGCAACAGCTTTCTCAGTCTTGATTTTCAGCAGGTACATACCCGCCGAGCCCAGCAGTCCCAAGAAGAAAGTCAGGGGCCAAACTGCTTCAATCCCAAGATAGCCTGCATATCGGCTTATCAGAAATGTGCCGAGAGATGTCCCGACAGACCAGCTTAAATTTGATACAGCATTAAACCTGGCCCTATAATTCTGTGGAGTATTGTTTGCTATGTATACGCCAAAGTTTGTATACGCCATTATCTCACCAACAGTCCAGACAAAAGTCGAAAGGATAAATAATGACATTGAGCGGATAAATGTTATCATTCCAAAGCCGATGGCATATAAGAGCCCAGCTGCAGCAATGCTGTTCAAAGCTTTCCATTTCCTTGTGGCATGGTTTACGAACATCGTCATTGTTACGACCGTAACAGCATTAGCGCTCATAATAATTCCGAAATTGCCCGCTCCTCCGCGCCCGAAAACAATATCCAGCATTATTGGCAATGAAAAAGAGCTCTGTGAATAGACAATATTAAAAACAACGTTTATTACAAGGAAAACCCAAATTTTCGGCTTTCTTACCAAAACTGCAAGAACATTGCCTTCTTCAGGTTTTTCCCCATCGCTTGCATATTCATTATCAGTATACTCAGGTAAGGTCTCTTTTATATTCACAAAAACCAAAATGGCCACCAATAAACAAGTTACTGCATTGCCGATAAATATGAGAGGAATGTAATGATTGAACAAAAAACCTGCAACAAGGGGCCCTAAAGATACCCCCAAATTGATTCCCAGATAAGACAGGGAAAATCCTATTTGCCTCTTTTCCGCAGGCAAAACATCCGTAATAATAGCCGATATGATTGGGCGAACTCCCCCATTAAAAAATGAAGACATACATATCAGAACTATAATAAGCTGGGGGTTATCCAGAAAGGCGCAAAAAAACAGACTTACCCCGGCACTTAATTGAAAAACCGTATAAGATTTTCTACGTCCAAAATGATCCGCAGCTTTTCCGCCTGCAAATGAGCCGGGAATTGACGACAGCGAAACCAGCATAACTGCAGTTCCGGCGCTCTGATAGCTCAACCCCAGCTTCTTGACCAGAAACAGGCTCAAAAATGGCAGTACAAAATCACCAAAACGATTGATTATCTGAGCAAAAAAAATAATATAAATACTTTTTGGCAGTCCTTTATAGGAACCAAAATAACTCATCGTACCTGTCACCTTATCTCCAATTTACTCTGATACTATTTAAAACACACTTTACCACTCAAAAAAAGCAAAAACCTGATACGGTAATATTACCATATCAGGCATTATATAGCAATCTGAACTGATAGTTAATCTATTTCCCAAACCGGTTAAATGTCCTAAGGCTCATTGCAATAGCCTGCTCTCTCGTAGTATTGGCATAGCCCGATGCTATCTCCGCTGTTGTAACAGCCTTTGGCATGAACTTTCCATCTGTGCCCTTTATTATCTCAAGCTTGCTCATGTACTTTACATGCTCCAATGCCCAGGAAGAAATGTTTTTCTGGTCAGAGAAAGTTGGAGCTCCGGCTGTTGAAAAATCAGCTCCGGGGACCATTATCCTAATGGCTCGGCTGAGCATCGAGGCAACCTGCTCACGATTTATTCTCTCATTAGGTGTAAAGGTAGTTGCGGAAGTGCCTGTGGTTATGCCCAGCTTGTAAGCCTTGAGTATCTCAGGGTTTTTTGTATCGGTGAAAGGATTCGGGAGTGCTTCCAATGCTGTTTTGCCTGTAGTTTTTTCATATAGCTTAACCGCAAGCTCTGCAAATTCCTCTCTGGTAATTGGTTTTGTCATATCCGCTCCCTTTATAGAATCAGGTATAAGACCGTTTTTGTCTGCTTCATCAAGCTCTGGTTTAGCCCAAGCAGAAGCGTCGCTGTAAGCCTGGATTTTTGTAGAAGCTGTGTTTGAATAAGCTGAAATAACCGGATTGTCCATTGTAGGCTCGCATACATAGGCAACTCTGAAATAATAGATATTTTCTTCAATTACAACCTTATCAACTAAATTTTTCTCCACAGGATTAAGGGTATCACTGGACGCCAAAAGATTGGCCACAGCTCCGGGCATGGCATCCCACTTTGTCGTTTCCGACAGCCACTTCCCATTGCCCACCTTGAAATCAATGAAGTGATACACGGGCAATTGCTTGTTTGCGTCGGTTACGGATTCCGGAATCACCCAGTCAAGCCGGAAATATGGCTTACCACCGGAATCCTTTTTTATTTCAACTTTTAAATCTTGTGGTGCATCAAGCTTAGTAATTGCAGCAAATATGGCATTTTTCCCTATGGCCGCCACTTCTGAGTAAGAGGAATATACCGGCTCTGATTTATCATCATCAGGCTCAAGGAGGTACCTCACTCTAAAATAGTATGTATTATTGACAAGATCGTAAGTGCTGTCGGGGCCCAAGGCAGGGTCCAAATACCAGGTAATAATCATGGTTTCTGCTGCGCTGCGCTCATCAAACATAACATTAGGCATATTTCCCGAAAAATATCCGTGAATATTACCGTCCCAATTTGGGTGGCTGCTGGGAATAGCGACATTCCAGCTTCCGTCATTTTTCTTCCAGTCCACCAAATACGTAAGGTCTGCCTTATATTCCCCATCTTCTATGTTCTTAACAATCTTCATTATACTTTCCGGGTTTGTCCATCTGAGGTTGAACTGGGAGGCGCCTTCGCTCCTTATCGTAATATCCTGAGGTTTTTCAAGAAAAGTAGGTAATGTCCCTTCCGCAAAGACATATAGTATGCCGGATAAAACCAAAGTAATTACCATGATAAAAGCTAAATATTTTTTTGCCATCTTAAATCCCCCTTAAAATGTTTATTTTACTTCATATTCCCCATTCCATTCTTTAATTGTAAGGTCAGGCTTCCAATTGCCCAAATAGGTCTTAAGATCATCATTTAATAGATTGTCTCCGGTAAAGCCAAAGCTTCCAAATACTTTGGTGCCCCTTACGGAAGATACGCTGGCTCCTGCTGTGGCTGATATGAGACCGGGAGCGGTCAAATCTGCTTTTGCCCCTCCTGTTATATCAATATCACCCATGCTAAGGGATTTGCCCTCTGCCTTAGTTGCATTAAACCTCCCAAATACCGACAGTCCTCCCTCAAAGTTTCCTGCTTCGGTCCCTACAAGTTTTATTTCTATCCCCCCATCATAAGTGGTGGAATTTCTTATATGCTGCTGCATTTTGCCAAAATCCAAGCCCGGCATATTAAATTTCCATCCGGATTTATAAGGCCCGACCATGCCTTCGAAAAATGGAGATGTGACCTTTACTTCATAGGGCTTAATTACCTTTTTATAATATGCTGAGTTTTCATCCAGCTCACCGGATTCAAATTTTTTCTTTGCTTCCATATTCTTTTTTATCAATTCATTGGCAGCAGCATTTTCTGCCTTTTCCCGTGCAGCCCTTGCAGCCGCCATGGCCTTCTCATCACAGCCGCATTCCTGAGGAGGTCTATAATCACCGAAACTATATGCATTATGGACATCCCTTAGGGCTGTTGATATACTTCTTAATGCCAGAGCTATTATTCTTTCTTCCAGCATTTTTTGTATCTTTTCATCAGATATGAGTATTACATGCTTCATACAGTCGTTGTACATCTTCTCCACATATTTCTTTGTCTTCTTTGTATAATTATCTAAAGCAAGCTGAGTAATCTGATTCCATAGCACTTCATTTGTCCTGTTATAATCCGGCACCATTTTCATATGCACTATATTATGCCGTTGTTGCTCATCATCTATTTCCTGTTCCATCCGTATAATGTTATCAAACAATCTGTTCTTTCTCTCATTTCCATCTCGGAGAGCATCTTCAACCATTTTTGTATTCTTTTGGGTTAGCTTAGTAAGGTATTGTTCATAGGGCATATATTTCTTTTCAAAATCTGCCATATTAAGTTTTTGTATATAAATATCCAAAGGATTGCTATAGAAAAAGGGGTTCAAGGCAAAAACAGCTTTTTCAGGCTGAACTTTAGATATGGTTTTAAATAAATCCTCCCCTTTACTTGGGTCCTGCTCATATTGCGCTATATTCTTCTCTAATTCTGCCAGAAAGTCTTCAAACTGAGCATCAACATCACCGGCCCAATCAAGATTAATATCCAGGTGAAAATCCGGGTTCCCTGCCATAGCTGCTTCAAATTCCTGCTGTGTTTTATAACCGCCCAAATCTGTTGTATACCCGAAATTTTCCATGGGGTCCTCATAGGCTTTCACACCCAAATACTCAGCCCTATACCCATAGCTCTCTATGCCACTTTCAAAAGCCTGCAAAGTAACTCGACCTTCAGGAGTAGATATGTTTTTTAATGACGAATACTGAGCTACCATCCCAATATCCGGGGCAGTATACTTCATCTTGCTTTGGACTTCTTTTAACAGGGCTTTAAGTTTGGAATGCGCTTCTTTATCTATTTCCTCCATAAAATCCGCCTGGGATATAGCATTGACTATTTCCAGATTATCTAAATATTTTTCCATCACTTCATCTGATACTTCTCCCTCCGGTATTGGATTTTTCTTTTCCTCTTCTTCTTTAACTTTGCTTACTTTGGAAGTAGCTTTTACAAATATGGGATATTCGCTTTCTTCCATAATAAGCTTTAGAGCTTCATCAAATTTCTTCTCTGACATATAGTAATTGTACATTGCTTTACGAGCCGGCCAATAGCCTTTTTCTATTGCCATTGCCATCCTAAAGCAGGTATGGGCTTTGTCTTTTTTCCCTGTATCCAAGTAAATATTCCCTAAGCTCACCAAAAGAGAAAGTGCGTCTTTGCTGAATTTGCCATCCTTGATGGATATTTGAAGACCGTAATTATATATTTTTATAGCATCATCATAGTATTTACCCATATTTTTATCGGTTTGACCGCAAAGAAGCAGATCGTCACAGTAGGATGCCACTGCAGATGCAAAGTTACCTGCCCCGACGGCACATTTTGGATCCAGTGCAAATACAGCAGAAGCAATAGATAAATAGAAGTTCCCGGCATTGGTATAACTGACTGCAAGGGCTACAGCTGCAGAGGCTTCTTTAGCCTTCTTTACATTGATTTTTGTGCCGCTAAAGCTCGGAGTCCAATTTACTATGCGTTTGTACTCGCTCTTTGCAGCAATTTCAATTTTGGGATATGACATGGAATAATAATGTTTTGCCAAATTCAGGATATCTGTTGTTTTTCCGGAGATTATGATATTTGACATCTCTCTAAATGAGGCCTTTAGTTCAATATCACTGCTGTCAGACTGGATACTTTCCGCAGTGTTTTCTGCATATGCAACATTTGATATAACTATTGTTATACAAAGAATATAGATTAATATCTTTCTAAGCACTATTATCATCCCCTATATTTTTCTGTCTTGCTCCAATAATAACAAATACTTCTAAGGATTTAATCCTTAGAAGTATCATAATTCTTATCAAAAAGTGCTCATTGTACCCTGTTTTATATGTGGTTTTTTCTAAACTCAGAAGGAGAAATTCCGATGTGCTTTTTAAAAATCGTAGACATATTGCCTTGATTTACAAAACCGCAGAGTCTTGCTACCTCATGTATGGGACGTTTTTTATCCTTTAACATTTCCTTTGCTTTTTCTATTCTTACCTCTGTTAAGAACCGATAAGGGGTCTTACCGGTTTTGCTCTTAAATATTCTTTTAAAATGGCTTGAGCTTAAATATATCTCTCTGCATATATCCCCTATGGTGATATTACCGCTATAGTATTTATGCATATAAACAATGGATTCTTTAATGTAGTCATCGTAGAGTTCATTGTTTTTATCGAGGTAAATATTATCAGATAAAGAATTTCTGATTAACAAAATTGCTAATTGGATTTCAAGGCTTTCAAGCATCAGTGAAGGACCATTGCCATAGACCAGTATCTCATTCTCAAAATTATTAATGGCATCCAGCAGATAGTTGCAATATTTATTCTCAAATCTATAAAACTTAAGCGTTTCAATTCCGAAGGACTCAAGTCCAAGCCTATTTATAAACTCTTTTTTTACACTTATTGCTATGTATTTGCATGTATTGTTTTTTTCATTTACCAGCACGGTAATACATGCTCCCGGCTCAAGAGAAATAAGGCTGCCCTTTCTGAAACTGTAAATATTGCCGTTTACTATCGCTTTAGGAGGCTTAGAGTGAAATATAATAAAATGATAATCCTCCATGCACATGCTTTGACCTGTGACGTATTTTTCAGGCTTGAATATGGCAATGTTCTCACTCATAAAGACTTTAGTCCGAGAGTGAATTTTCTCAGGTATTTTTTTAATAAAATTATCGAAATTTTGTTTCATTTGAACCACACCAAATGATGCCAGGTACAGCGCATAAGAACTTATATCTGTTATTCAGATAATAAGTTCTTATGTGCTGTACCTGGCACGTTATGTTATTCCTCTTCGCTAAACATGCTACAGACCCCCGCCCTGCAGTGTCCGTCTATGTGCTCCAGGAATTCATCCTTCATATATTTCATGCAATCAGTAAGGGCTGTTGTGGCAGCTTGCCCCAATCCGCAGAATGAAGCGTTCTTCATGACTTCTGACAATCGGGACAAAGTACTTAAATCTTCTAATTTTGCTTCACCTTTGGAAAATTTATCTATAGTCTCATATATCCTAGTATTACCTTCACGGCAAGGGGTGCACTTTCCGCAGGATTCGTGTATGAAAAATTCCGTTATGCATTTTAGAAAATCTATTACGCAGTTGGAATCATCAACCACAAGCAATGCCCCTGACCCAAGTTTCAGCCTGTTATCTCTAAGTGCTTTATAGCACATTGGCGTATCAAGCTTATCGTCTTTGAAGCATGCGCCGGAAGAACCGCCTAACTGAACAAATTTGAGCTTTCTGCCATTAGGGATGCCTCCTCCTATTTCATATAGAATTTCCCTTATGGGTGTGCCAAAAGGTATTTCATATACTCCCCTGTTTACGACATTTCCGGATAAGCAGACCAATTTGGTGCCGCCGCTGTATTTTGTGCCATAGCTTGCATACTCTTCCCCGCCATGCTCAACAATGTAAGAAATATTACTGTATGTTTCCACATTCTGCAGTAATGTAGGCGCCTGATGCAGTCCGACATGGGTAAGGTAAGGCGGCTTTTTACGGGGTCTGCCGGATTTGCCCTCTATGGATTCAAGCAAAGCGGTGTTTTCTCCGCATACATAAGCCCCTGCGCCCCAGACAACCTGGATGTGAAAACTGAAATCCGAGCCCAAAATGTTGTCCCCAAGGTAATTTGCCTTTTCTGCATTTTTAATGGCACCGTTGATGATATCCTGAAGACCCAGGTACTCTCCTCTGACATATATATATCCTTCTTTGATTTTAAACACATATGCGGCAATAGTCATTCCTTCAATAAGACGCAGCGGATCCTTGCTCAGTATAAACCTGTCCTTATAGGTGCCGGGTTCCCCTTCGTCCCCGTTACATACAACGTATTCGGGTTTGTTTGGATTGGCATATGCCTGTTCCCATTTAACTCCAGTCGGATATCCGGCTCCGCCTCTTCCCATAAGATTTGACTTTTTTACTTCTTCAATTATTTTCTGGGGATCCATCTGCATTGCTTTTCTTAGGCCTGCATATCCCCCTGCTTTTACATAATCCTCCACAGAGCCGGGTGTTATATTACCGAAATTCTTTGAAATTAATTTTACAATCTTCGCCATTATCTATTTCCTCCGATACATATCAATAATTTCATTGATCTTTTCCATTGTCAGATTCCCATAAACTGTATCATCTATTTTCACAGCCGGGCTAACGTCGCAGCCGCCGAAGCAGCTTGAATACTGCAGAGTAAACAGATTATCCGGGGTGGTTTCTCCCATTTTAATTTTCAACGCATCTTCAAACATTTCCGAAACGTTCTTTGAGCCGCTTACATGGCATGGCGCACTCTTACATACTTCAATAATATATTTACCTTTCGGCTCCATGTTGAACATTGAATAAAATGTCGCCACTTCAAACACTGCACTTGCGGGCATATTGAGTTTGTCCGATAATTTTATAATGCAATCCCCCGGTATATGGTTTTGTCCGGACGCCTTCTGTAAGTCCAAAAGCATTTGTATCAATCTTTCTTTCGATCCGTCGTATTTTTCTATTATGCTGTCCACTTGACTAAGTAAGGGTGTCTCATTCATCTTTTATTCCTCCCCCTATTGCTATTAATATTCAAGTATGCCCCAAGTTAGAGGCTATATCATCGGCATGGGATCGACAGCGAGGTTTATCTCCACTGATGATATACAAATATATAATACAATAATGCCAATTATTTCACAAGACAAAAAAACGTGTGCCGGGCACCATATGCCCCTATTTATGATAAGGCTCACCCTTAATAATTCTGAACCCTCTATATATCTGCTCCAGCAGTATCAGCCGCATCAGCTGGTGGGGGAAGGTCATAGGGGAAAATGAAAGCTTAAAATCTGCCCGCTTCAGTACCTCTTCGCTGAGGCCCAGGGAACCGCCTATTGCAAATGCTATATTGCTTCTGCCCTTTATTCCCAGATCATTGATGAAATCCGCCAGGCCTTCTGAGGATAGCTTTTTGCCCTGTATATCAAGGGCTATCGTATAGGTATCATCTTTCACATATCTGAGTATGCCTTGTCCCTCTTTTTGGATGACTATAAGCTCCTGGGCGGGGCTTAAGTTTTCGGGAGCCTTTTCGTCCGGCACTTCTATAATTTCCAGCCTGCAATACTTAGAAAGCCGTGTTGAGTATTCCTCCACGGCTTCCTTGAAATATTTTTCTTTAAGCTTTCCCACTGCGATTATTGAAATATTCATTATCTATATTCCTCCGGCATTTCCGCCAGTGTTATATCCACAGAATGCTCATTTCTGTTCATTATGTATTTTACAGAAATTGTATCACCGGGGCTTAAGCTGTAAAGCAAGCCTTTGAACTTTACCAGGGTATTTACCTCAATATCATTGATATGGGTGATTACATCACCCGCTTTCAGTCCTGCTTTTGCTGCAGGGGTGCCGTTATTTACATTATAAACATATATGCCCTTTTGTATCTTTATACCTGTTGCGTAGTAGCCAAGCATTTCGCTGTCCATGGGAGTAATTCCTATGTATGTGGGTATGAATTTACCCGTTGCTATTAGCTTCCGGGTTATTGGTTTTGTTATGTTTATAGGTATTGCAAAACCCAGGCCCTCTGCAGACCCCGAATTCCCCGAT
>JAKPKE010000084.1 GCA_029553855.1 Bacillota bacterium
TCAAATCATTACCAGACAAGGATGTAAATATTACTGCTTTGCTGGTTGATCATAATATTGGTCATGGGTTGGGAATGAATCTGGCAGTTGATTATGTTGAAACGCCTTTTGTGTTATTTTTCGATACGGATATTGTAATGGTCAAATCACCGTTACAGGGAATGTTGGATATGATGGAAGATGATACGTTTGGAGTTGGCTATTCGGAAATTGTCGCTCCGGACGGTCACGATTATGGAGTGCTTCCGAAACACAAAAAGAATAATGAACCAAAGGTGAGATATCTGCATCCTTATTTTCAGTTGGTGCAGGTAAAGGAATATAAAAAATACAAACCCTATTGTCACCACGGTGCTCCCTGTATCTCAACGATGTGGGAATTACATAAGAAAGGATTGTCGGATAAAGTGCTGAAAGAGTTTGCTGGATTAGGACACACGAAAGGGAGAGGAGCATCATGGGTTCCGTGTGCAGGTGAATGGGTGTTGCATGATGTAGAACACTTTGGTGGGACAGGGAGATTAAGGGAATCAATGGGGCTTCCCCATATAGAGGGAAAGTGGGACACAAGCTATGTTTAATAATTTTACTGTGATTACTGCAACTGGAGATAGACCTCTTTGTTTTTCGCTTTTGAAAAAGTGGATGAAGGCTCAAACTTGTCAACCTGCGAACTGGGTAATTGTGGACGATGGGAAAAATGCAATGTTGGAATCGGAATACAATGACCTTCCCGATTACACAACTTTGTTGCGGAGAAATCCAAGACCAGATGACCCGAAGCACACATTGAATATTAACCTGATGGCATCATTGCCTTATGTGACAGGAGATTTTATAATCTTTTTTGAGGACGATGAATATTATGCACCGGAATACTTGGCAACGATGTCCAATTATCTGAAGGAGTATGAAGTGGTGGGTATTTGTAGATCAAGATATTATCATCTCCCCACTTACAAATATTATGTACACCCGAATTATGACCATGCTTCATTGGCTCAAACAGGATTCAGGACAAGTTTTATAGATACGTTTAAATACCTGTTAAACGGAGATGCTTTTATTGATATGAGAATCTGGTCTACAGTTGGCAACAAGAATGAATTGCTTTGGGGGAAAGCAAAATTCAACACAAGAGGAAAAGAAATAAACGGCAAACGAGGATATCTATTTGATGATGCTATTGGCAACCGATATATTTATGTCGGCATGAAGGGAATGGCAGGACGAGGAGGGATTGGTAGTGGGCATAAGGGAATGGGAACTCCTGATTTGAATCAGTTAATGCTGAGAAAATGGATTTCTGTAGAAGAGCATTTCCAAGAATACATGAAAATAGCAAAAGGATTCCCTGTACAAAATACTACTGTTCCCAGAAAAGTAAAAATTCCAATTCCTATTGAGAAATTGGGTTTCCCGATGAGGTGAGTATGAATCTTTTTGATGCGTGGTGGGCATGGTATCAATGGTATGTCAATACTTTGTATGAGTGGAAAAATATTGTAAGGGATTTGGATTACCTTTTCCAAAATAAAAAGGCTGATAAA
>JAKPKE010000136.1 GCA_029553855.1 Bacillota bacterium
GGGAAGGCATCAATAGCGGATATAAGAGGTGCACTCATAGCGCTGCTGGCCTTTGCAGGGGTTTATAAGCTTAAATTGAATCCAATAATTGTGATACTTATCTCGGGAGCCCTTGGGGTAATACTATATGGAATAATGTGATAGGAAAGTTATGCTTTCTTATACAATATAAAATTAATGAGTCATGCTTTGCATGACTCATTAATTTTTTGTCAATAATACTACATGGAATGAGGTGATTTGGTGGCTGTAAAAGTTGGTATTCCCCGGGGAATGTATTTTTACAAGTATTATCCGTTTATAAAGACTTTCCTCACTGAACTGGGAGCCGAAGTCGTACCATCTCCTGAAACTACCAGGGAAATACTTGATAAAGGCGTGCTGTATTGCATTGACGATGCATGCCTCCCGGTAAAGGTATTCCATGGCCATGCATATACTCTGAGGGACAAGGTGGATTTCATCCTTATACCACGCCTAACGAGTATATCAAAAAGCGAATATATATGCCCCAAATTCGGGGGACTTCCTGAAATGGTCAAATATTCCGTTCCGGATCTGCCTCCCCTGGTCGATACGGAAATTAATCTTATTAAGAATCAAAAAGGGCTTGCAAAAGCGCTGTATAAAATGGCTTTTTTGCTGAAATTCAAAAACCCTCTTCTCATAGGCAGGAGTATAAATACCGCAATCAGAGCCCATAATAATTTTATGGCTGCAGTTCATGAAGGCAATACTCCGGACTGTGTGATTGCTTCCGTACCCCGCAGGCAGTATAAAAGCAAAATTAGGATAGGACTCGTCGGGCATCCGTATCTTCTCTACGATAACTTTACCAACATGGATCTGATAAAAAAGCTCAGAAGCAGGGGTGCAGAAATAACAACCCCCGACATGATTGACCCGCATATAATAAACGAATTATGCATGGAGCTTCCGAAAAGGATGTTCTGGAGCAGCGGCAAAAGTCTTATAGGAAGTGCGCTATTTATAATGGACAGAAGATCCTTTGACGGGCTGCTGCTGCTTTCTGCCTTTGGCTGCGGAGTCGATTCTCTGGCGGGGGAGTATATTGAAAAACAAGCAAGAATGTATTACAAAAAGCCCTACATGGTGTTGAATATTGATGAGCATACGGGAGATGCAAGCTTCAATACCAGGATAGAAGCATTTTTTGATTTATTGAACCGGAGGAATTCAGATGCAGCTAACTTATCCGCACATGGGCGAAGCATATATAGCAGTTAAGAGTCTTTTAGACGATGTAGGAGTAAAAAGCATAATACCCGCATTTACTACCAGTTCTACCCTGAAGCTTGGTTCTTCAATATCGCCGGAAACCATTTGCCTGCCGTACAAGATAATGCTTGGGAATTATATAAACAGCATTAAAGCAGGGGCAGACAGCATACTTATCACCGGAAGCTGCGGGCCTTGCAGGTTCGGCTATTATGGCCCTTTGCAGCGGCAAGCCTTAAGGGATGCCGGATACAAAGATATAGACATCATTATTCTTGACCCTCCCAGGGAAGGGTATAAGAAATTTTACGAAGCATTAAAAAAAGTTGCGGGGGGACAGCATTCTAAAATACTGCCTGCCTTCATGAATGCATATAAGGTGTGCTGCGAAGTTGACAGCTTGAATGAGTTGGTTTATTTTATAAGACCAAGAGCTGTAAACAAGGCAAAAATACGGACAATTGTGAATGAGTTTAAAAAGAACGTGATAAATACCAAAGGCTCTGTTCAAATGCTGGAGTTAATCAATGAGACTAAAAACCTGATAAGAAAAATAGATATAGACAACAGCTTAAATCCGATAAGAATTGGAATCATCGGTGAGATATATACAGTTATTGAGCCTTTCACCAATCTGAACGCCGAAGAAAGGCTTGGGGAATTGGGTGCTGAGGTGCACAGGTCATTGACCGTCAGGGATTGGGTACGCAACACTGTTATTCTTCCCGCAACGGGAAGAAAAGGCTTCAAGCTTGAGAAGAAGCTCTCCAGACCATACCTGCCCACCCTCATAGGAGGGCATTCCCAGGAATGTATCGGTCATGCCGTGCATTATGCAAATTTAGGCTACGACGGCCTTGTTCAAATTTACCCTATGACCTGTATGCCTGAAATTGTTTCCCGCTCAATATTGCCGCAGGTTGAAAAGGATTACGGTATACCTATACTGTATCTAATAGTAGATGAACATACCGGGGAAGCGGGCTATCAAACCAGACTTGAGGCCTTCGTGGATTATATAGAGAATAATAAGCCGGCAAGCTGCCCTCAGGCTCGAAACGGGCGGAAGCATGCAACGTTTAATACAGGCCTGCCCCATTGATAAGCAGGTCTGTTTACATTACAGTATTGTCCTGCCGCGCGCTCAGTGAATTTCATTATCTTTAGGGGTGTCCATATCCTCCCCGTTCTTGAATGGTGAAAACTCCACCAGCTCATCTACATGTCTGAGGCCTCTCTTCCAAAGGTACAGCATATAAGGTATAAAAAGTGCAAGTAAATATAATCTCCCATATAGGAGTATAAAATCATATATCCCGTGAAGCAGCACTGGAGAAATAAACCCAAGCCATATATATTTCCGTCTGTATTGGAGTTTTGCAAACCTGGCAATGCCCAGATAGTACCCCATTACAGCAGCAAAAAGTGCATGGGCTGGTACGGCAGTAAAGGACCTTATGATTGCAGCCCCAAATCCGGCCGAAAGCACATATGCAAGGTTTTCGACAGTCGCAAAGCCCAATGAAATAAATACCGAATAGACAATACCGTCGTACATTTCGTTAAACTCTCTCTGCTTCCATATATACATGAAGAAAAGCAAAAACTTTGCGGATTCCTCTACAAGTCCTGCCACTATAAAGGCAGTATAACCGGCTGCAATCAGGCTTTTATTCGCAGCATCGAATATATTTAGTGTTGTCTCAATAAAAAGCACAGGTATGACAAGACTTCCTCCCAGTAAGAACGCTTTAAACAGCAGTTGTCTGGGTTCTTTTTCATATTTGTCCCTAGTGTAGAAATAGTACAATAAAGCGGCAGACGGGGCAATAGCTGCAGCCAGCAACAACATCCTGATCCCTCCTTTTTGAGTTTAATGTATAAGTCGCAGTAGGAGAATAATGCGACATAGTTTGTGAATTACTCCGGCTGTAGGGGAAGTATGTTCTCCTCACCTTCCAAAGCCAGCAAAATCATTGGCGAGGGTCCCATCTCTGCAGGCCCGTCTGATGATTTTGCCTGGAGGTATTCCCGTTCCGGG
>JAKPKE010000143.1 GCA_029553855.1 Bacillota bacterium
TGTAGAATGCCAACAATGTCAGCGAAACACCCCGACGCAACTATATATATCCAGCCGATCAAGTGATTGTTTTATCTATTCTGCCAAGTATGCCTGATTTCATAGAAAGATTGAGAAGCCCCAAAAACTTATTTGATAAAAGGCATCCCCATGCTGTTGCCTGTTGTATGATTTACTCTGACACCTTACAATAATTATTAACTTGAATCTAAATAGAGTTTATTTTATAATGTCCTCTATGAAAACTATAATATTAATAATAGTATTATTTTCATCAATCTATTGTTATTCTCAGGATCTTAACCAAAATGCTGCCGAAAATATCTTCCTTGATAAAATTGTAAAAAATATTAACAGTTACAAAGCAAAGACCATAACAATTCCGTTGAGATTAAAATACGTTGATAAGATTTTTGAAAAAATAATATTTTATGATAAAAAAAATCATGATATCGAATTTGATATATCTGATAGGTTTCTGAAAAAGCGTATTGCACCGGATATGATTAATATTCATGAAGGAATGGATTATCATGTAACTTTTGTTGTCCAGAACATTGGAAACCTTGGCCAGATCATTGCAGAATTGAAGGGTTTTAAGCCGGTTATTTTAGATTCTGTTCCAGAAAAGGGTAAATAATTAATAAAAAAGAGAAAGCAGAATAGCTGGGCGGCTATCCTGCTTTCTCCTCAAACGCAGTGCCAAGTTTCCAATATGGTAAAATCGGGAGGGAATTACCATATATCAACTTGTATATTATATTTCGGTAGAGTTTAGGTAAAACTTTAGCATTTTTTAAATAATAATATTTTTTTATCGAAAAGTAAATAAAAAAATCATTGTCATTTTTCCAAATGACTATTCAATAATTTTATATTTGATTTTACTCTGACACCTGCCAAGGGTATTTCTTCATTGACCACAAATCAGGTCTTTGGTAAACTACTAACTACAAATTAAACAATGCGTCAACAGGCCCGTTTTTAATGAAAATATCGAATATTTTGACAATGACGACATGCCTGACCTGTTTTTTCCCGGAGGTGTATGCTTGAGGGGGACGGTGACCAAGATATTTGGCAGATACTATACAGTGGAATATGAGGGTCAGAGTATTATCAGTACCCTCAGGGGCAGGCTTAGAAAGGACAAGCGCCTTGAGAAGTACTCTGAGCCCGTTGCTGTCGGCGATATCGTTGACTTCGAAATGGAAAAAGACGGCTCAGGCGCAATCGAACTGGTCCACGAACGCAGGAATATCTTCACCAGAAAATATAAGGATAGTGATCGCGATGATCTGATTGCCGCCAATATTGATCAGATCGTAGTAATGCAATGTTTCGGGAAGCCCCGTCTCAATCTGCGTTTCGTGGATCGGCTCCTGGTAAGGGGCAGCAGGGAGGGGATCCCGGTTTTGCTCTGCGTAAACAAGCTGGATCTTGCCGAAGACTGTGACATTGCCATATTAAACGACTATTATCGGGGATATGACCTCGGTATTATGCTGACAAGCGCTGTGACAGGCAAGGGGCTTGATGGATTGAAAAAAGCCTTGGAAGGCGGTCTTTCAATTATGATCGGAAATTCCGGGGTCGGGAAAACAAGCATACTTAACAGAATGTACCCGGGTCTTGACCTGCGCACGACAGAGGTGTCAGAGCACACCGGCAAGGGGCGCCATACCACCACCAACGTGGAGATGTTCCGCCTGGAGGGCGACACCAGGATTATCGATACGCCGGGCCTCAGGGAGTTCGGCCTCATGGACATTGAGCCGGAGGAACTCGGTATTTACTTCATGGAATTCGGCAAATACGCTCGCAAGTGCGGCTTCAGCCCATGCACCCATGAGCATGAGCCTGACTGCGAGATCAAGAAACGGGTGGAAAAGGGCAAGATAAGCGAGGAGCGGTATATTTCATACCTCAATATCCTCTCAACGTTGAGGGATTATTACAAAAACCGGTACCGGTGATATGATCAGCGTGAAGGAACTTCGCATCGCCTTTGACGGCAGGACGATCGTGGACGGGATCGACTTCTTTGTCCCCGAGGGCGCGACCCTCATCCTCATGGGTAAGAACGGCTCCGGGAAATCGGTGATACTCAAGGCCCTTTCCGGCCTGATCGATTACAGCGGGACCATCGAGATCAATGGCGTCGATATCCGCGATTTGTACCGGGAACGTCACCGGAGCGACAGCAACACTTCCCAACGGATCCGCATTGCCT
>JAKPKE010000061.1 GCA_029553855.1 Bacillota bacterium
AACAGGTCTCTGCGCAGGCTTTGTTGAAAAGTACGTAAAGCCGGCATGGACGCCGGCTTAGGTGCCACGGGTCAAGGATGGCCCATTGGCACCGTTAGTACTTTGCCAAAGGCGAGCAGTAGCCCTGTCAAAATCATAACCCGTGTGCGTCGATATACTATGTAATTCTCCTCAAGAGAATCAACAAACTTGAGGGCTATTGTGTCGCATCTTTCTCCTATTGCGCAATAGCCACTTTTCATACACGCATAAAAGGCCTCCTTGATGAAAAACACATCAGCGGAGGCCTTTTACAATGGACAGGAATGCCTATGCTGGCATGATATTTGCTTAAAAATACTATATACACGCAAATTCAAGTCTGAAATCTATTTTGGCGAAGGCCGAAAAACAAGGAGGAAACAGCCTATGGAAAAAGGATGCAAATACGGTACTCACAGGGTTATTGAACCGATCGGGGTGCTGCCGCAGCCGGCAAGTAAAATCGACAATAATATGGATTTGCTCTATGATAATGAAATACTTATTGATGTGCAGACACTGAACATAGACTCTGCCAGTTTTACCCAGATAGAGGAGCAAGCCCATGGGGATGAAAAAAAGATAGCAGAAATTATGCTGGATATTGTAGAAAAACAGGGCAAGCATAGAAACCCTGTCACAGGTTCAGGGGGAATGCTTATAGGCACAGTTGAGAAAATAGGGTCAGCCCTTGAAGGCAAAATCGATTTAAAGGTCGGCGACAAAATAGCAACTCTCGTATCACTTTCGCTGACACCTCTCAGAATAGACAAGATAAAGGAAATCAGAAAAGATATAGACCAGGTGGATATTGAAGGAAAAGCAATACTGTTCGAAAGCGGAATATATGCCCGGCTTCCGGAGGACATACCTGAAAAGCTCGCACTTTCGGCACTTGATGTAGCCGGCGCTCCTGCCCAGACTGCCAGGCTTGTAAAACCGGGTGATACGGTATTTATTATCGGTGCCGGAGGAAAGTCAGGAGCGCTTTGCTGTTATGAAGCAAAGAAAAGGGCAGGGGTAACAGGCAAGGTCATAGGCTGCTGCGGCAGTCCGAAAAGCGAGGAAAGGTTGAAAAAGCTCGGGTTTTGCGATGAGGTATTTGTTGGGAATGCAAGGATGCCGGTGGAAATAATGAATAAGGTTTCCGAATATACAAAGGGGCAAATGGCTGATATTACAATAAACTGTGTGAACATACCCGATACGGAGATGACCAGTATACTTGCGACTAAGAATACGGGGTTGGTATATTTCTTCAGTATGGCTACAAGCTTTACAAAGGCGGCTTTGGGCGCCGAAGGCGTAGGAAGCGATGTTTCAATGATGATTGGAAATGGCTATACCAAAGGACACGCCGAAATAACACTTCAGATACTCAGAGAAAGCAAAAAGCTGCGGGATCTTTTTACGGAAATGTATGCGTAATATTTTTAAAGGAGGTAAAAATGTTGAGAAATTATAAAGATATCCCTTTGTGGAAGAATGTAACTCCCGAACAGTGGAATGATTGGAAATGGCAGGTAGGAAACAGAATCACCACAGCAGATCAGCTCAAACAGGTAATTACACTTACTCCCGAAGAGGAGTCGGGCGTAAATGAATGCCTTAAGACTTTAAGGGGGGCAATTACCCCATATTACGCATCCCTTATGGACACCAGGGACCCCAATTGTCCTATCAGGAAGCAGGCCGTTCCTACTTCCCTGGAACTTCACAAGGCAGATGCAGACATGCTGGACCCTCTTCATGAAGATGAGGACTCACCGGTTCCCGGCCTGACCCACCGATATCCTGACAGGGTATTGCTGCTTATTACAGACCAGTGCTCAATGTACTGCAGACATTGTACAAGAAGAAGATTTGCGGGGCAGCATGATGAACAGATGCCCATGGAAAGAATAGAAAAAGCCATTGAATACATAAGAAATACGCCGGTTGTAAGAGATGTGCTTCTTTCAGGGGGAGATCCGCTCCTGGTAAAAGATGATGTGCTTGAATATATAATAAAAAAACTCAGGGAAATTGAGCACGTAGAGATTGTCAGACTTGGCTCAAGAACTCCCGTTGTTATGCCCCAAAGAATAACCGATGATCTTGTGAACATGCTCAAAAAATATCACCCCATATGGCTTAATACCCACTTTAACCATCCGAAGGAAATTACCCCCGAATCCTCTGCTGCATGCAATAAGCTTGCTGACGCGGGTATAGTGCTCGGTAATCAGAGCGTTCTTTTGAGGGGAGTAAACGATTGTGTCCACATAATGAGGGAGCTTGTACATGGATTGGTAAAAATCAGAGTAAGGCCCTACTACATTTATCAGTGCGACCTTTCCTTTGGAATAGAGCACTTCAGGACCACAGTATCCAAGGGCATAGAGATAATAGAAGGCCTTCGAGGGCATACCTCCGGCTTCTGCGTGCCAACCTTTGTAGTCGATGCTCCGGGCGGCGGGGGGAAGACCCCGGTGATGCCCCAGTACGTGATTTCCCAGAACAAAAATAAAGTAATACTCAGGAACTTTGAGGGAGTCATAACAACTTACACCGAACCCGAATATATAGAAGAACCCTGCAACTGTGAAGTATGTACCGGAAAGAAGGAAGATAAGTTGTCAGGCGTTGCGGGACTTTTAGAAGGGAATGCAATGAATCTGGAGCCAACCGAAATGCTCCGCAAAGACAGAGCAAAAGCAAGACGCAAAAATGAGGGCTGCTGCTGTCAATAAAGGAGGGGCATATGACCGATACCCAGCTTATAGACCTTATTTATCCGCAAAATAAGACTATAGCCATAGTAGGTACATTCAAGAATGCCGGAAAAACAGTTACCTTAAATGAGATAATAACTCAGGCCCATGAAAAGGGAATAAGGCTGGGGCTGATTTCTACCGGAAGGGACGGGGAAAGGAAGGATGTACTTACCAATACAGAAAAGCCTCCCATATATGTCAGGCGCGGCACTTTTCTGACCACAGTGGAGAGCGCAATAAAAGGAGAGAACGCCGGAATAGAGATATTCAAGGTGACTGATTACAATACCCCTTTGGGCAGAGTCGTCTTGGGCCGTGCTGTAAGGGACGGATATGCAGAAATATCGGGGCCACATTCCTCTATTACCATAAAAGAGATGTGCCTTGAAATGCAAAGAATGGGAGCAGAGCTTGTGCTGATTGACGGTTCCCTTGACAGGCGTGCTTCGGCAGCCCCCTATGTTTCTGAAGGAACCGTCCTGGCAACGGGCGCCTCCCTGGCAAGAAGCATCAATGGAGTAGTGGAAAAGACCATGTATCTGATAAATACCTATTCCGTGCCTGTGGTAGAAGAAGAAAACATCAGGGATATGGCTTACAATGCCATCGATATGGGCAAGACGGCATTAATTGCTTCCGACGGCAGCATAACCTTTCTTGAAACATTGACCTCACTTCAGTCCGGAGACATAATCTCCGGATACCTGAAGGAGGATACTGCCTTTATAGTTTTGAGCGGATCAGCAACCACGTCTACCGTAAAGGACATATTGCTGAATAAAAAAGGTGCTGTGAAGATTATAGTAAAAGACCCCACCAGAATATTCATACCTGCCGCAGACTACCATATACTCGGCAAAATGGGCATGGAGCTTCGGACAGTGGAAGGTATAAACATAATAGCAGTCACGGTCAACCCGTATTCGCCGGAAGGCTATTACTTTGAACCTCTGAAATTACTTGATGCCATGAGGAAAGCGGTGCCTCATATTCCGGTTTTTGACGTAATACAGGGGGGGAAAAAATATGCTGATGGATGAAAAAACAAAAGAGATATTGGATTTTGAAGGAGTACTGGCTGATTTACATCCTACGACCCCTTTCGGCCAAGTATTGAAAAATAACATGAAGGCTTACGGGGCTTGTGATAAAGAGCAGCTGTTGGAAGAGCTGGACAGGGTAGAGAAGCTGAAAGAGCTTATTAATTCGCAGAGGGCAGTGTTTGTCGATATAAGGACTCACATGAGGCAAATTAAGAATATCAGAAAGTCAGTGGAAAGGTGTATAGCCGGGGGAGTATTGGGCGTTGTAGAATTATTTGAGCTGAAAAATTTTGTTTATATAGTAAAATCCATTTCTGAGGGTCAGAAAGCGCTTCATTGGGATATTCCGGATAAGTATACGGTAAATGAGCTTCAATGGATGGAAGCTGTGCTTGACCCGGGCGGGACGGGGATCAAGACATTTTATATTTATGACGATTATTCCAGGAAACTGGCTGGAATAAGGAAGCAGAAAGGTTTATTGGAACACAGGCTGGATGTTCTGAAGAAGGATGCCA
The DNA here is from genome assembly GCA_029553855.1 of Bacillota bacterium. Classification (GTDB taxonomy): domain Bacteria; phylum Bacillota; class Clostridia; order Lutisporales; family Lutisporaceae; genus BRH-c25. The sequence continues at coordinate 4,339 of JAKPKE010000061.1, forward strand.
TAAAAGGCGCCGAGGCGGAGCTTGGCGTCTCTGTGAGACCCAGCGGCGAAATAACTGTGAGTAAAAGCCAGACCGAACTGATGGATAAGTTCAAGGAAAACAGTATACTCGAACTCGCAGGAGAAACATATATAAATATCACTTATAGGGTTAGGCCTGACTGCAATATGCTGGAGCTTATGGGGGAAATAGAGTCCCTGAAAGGGGAAGAAGCTATAGAGGAAGCGGTTATACTCGAGGAGCTTTCTTCAAAAATATCTTCCAGGGGAAAAGAAATATTGGAGGTCATGGATGCCATAGGGGAATTTGATTTGATTATTGCAAAGGCATATCTGGCTAACGGCTATAACGGGATAAAGCCCGTTATTTGCGATAGAGCAAAGCTGATAATAGTCAACGGAAGACATCCCCTGATAGAATCGGCGCTGAGAAAGAAAGGCAAGGCCTTTACCCCTGTAAGCCTAAGGCTGGAAAAGGGTGTGACATTAATTACGGGGGCCAACATGGGAGGTAAGACCGTTTCATTAAAAATGGCCGGTCTCCTTGCGGCAATGGCTCAATATGGGCTCCTCATTCCTGCCGAGCATATGGAAATGGGTATGAATGCCTATATATATATTTCCGCAGGAGACGGACAGTCAACCGATATGGGTCTCAGCACCTTTGGCGCTGAAATCAGCGCGGTGAAGGAAGCACTGATAAAGTCGGAAAAAGAAGGGCTGATACTTATAGATGAATTGGCAAGAGGTACAAATCCTCACGAAGGATATGCAATATCAAAGGCAATAATCGGATATCTTGCAGATAAACCCGGAATAACAGTGGTTACATCCCACTTTGACGGACTTGCGGGGAAGGGTATCAGGCATCTGCAGGTCAAGGGACTGAGGAATATTGATTTTGCAAGCATAAAGGAACCTGAATCAATATCGGGATATATGGACTACACCCTTATAGAGGTAAACGGTGAATCAAGGGTTCCCAGGGATGCAATAAACATATCCCGTCTGATGGGTATTCCGGAAGAAATACTTCAGCAGGCAGAGGAAATAATGGGTAGGGAGATGTGATTAAATGAGCAAACTGAACCTTGACGGAAGGCTTATTGAAAGCGCAAGAGAATCAGCCGGACGCATAGCAGAAGATATGCAGAAATTTATTAATTTTCACACCACAGTTGCGGTTGAGAGAACCATTACAAGGCTTCTTGGGGTAGATGGAGTAAATGATGTAGGGACCCCGCTCCCCAATGTTATAGTAGAAAACCTAAAAAGCAGCGGCGGCCTTGGTATCGGGGCAGCATATTTCCTGGTGAACGCAATGTTGAATACCGGGATGACAACTCAGGAAATTGCTGAAAAGGCAGCGGCAGGGGAAATAGACCTGACCAAACTCCCTGCAAAGCCTATAGGAGAAATCAAGGGCAAGGCTTACGAACTTGCTTCAGAAATGACAGGCAGGATAAAGAGCAATAGAGGTAAAAGGGACGAATACCTGAAAACAATAGGAGAAGGCAGAAGGCCTTACATTTATGTAATCGTCGCCACGGGAAATATTTACGAAGATGTAGTGCAGGCACAGGCGGCCGCCAAACAGGGTGCGGATATAATAGCCGTTATCAGGACGACGGGGCAAAGCCTTTTGGACTACGTGCCCTATGGAGCTACTACTGAAGGTTTTGGGGGAACCTATGCCACTCAGGAAAATTTCAGAATTATGAGGAAGGCCCTTGATGAATCAAGCCGTGAAGCAGGAAGGTATATAAGGCTGTGCAACTACTGCTCGGGGCTTTGCATGCCCGAGATTGCCGCAATGGGGGCAATGGAGAGGCTTGATGTTATGCTGAACGATGCACTGTACGGGATACTTTTCAGAGATATTAATATGCAGAGAACCTTGATAGATCAGAATTTTTCGAGGATAATAAACGGCTTTGCCGGTGTAATCATAAATACCGGGGAAGACAATTACCTTACCACTGCCGATGCTGTTGAAGAAGCGCATACAGTGCTGGCTTCACAGTTCATAAATGAACAGTTTGCACTTAGGGCAGGAATTCCCGAAGAGCAGATGGGCCTGGGACATGCATTTGAAATGGAGCCGGGTATAGAAAACGGCTTCCTGATGGAGCTTGCACAGGCACAAATGGCGAGGGAAATATTCCCGAAAGCCCCCCTGAAATATATGCCGCCTACTAAATACATGACGGGGAATATTTTCAGGGGACACCTGCAGGATGCTCTTTTCAATATGATATCAATATGGACCCATCAGGGCATCCAGCTTTTAGGAATGATGACGGAAGCGTTGCATACGCCGTTTATGGCCGACAGGGCTCTCTCCATTGAGAATGCAAGATATATATTCAATAATATGAGAAACATCGGAGACGAGGTTGAGTTTAAAGAAGGCGGTATTATACAGACCAGGGCTGCAGAAGTCCTGGGGAAGGCTGCCGCTCTTCTGAAGGATATAGAAGAAGAGGGACTTTTTGCTACATTGGAACAGGGCAAGTTTGCAGGAATAAAAAGAAGCAGGACCGGAGGAAAAGGGCTGGACGGGGTAACGGAAAAAGACGACAAATACCTGAACCCCTTTATAGAACTGATGTTAGAGAGATAGGAGGTGTTTTAAATGAGCTCAGGTTTATATTCAATGGACAAGAAGGAATTCGATGCAACATTTGATCCCATGAGGGTAAGGCCCTATGGGGATACAATGAATGACGGCAAAGTGCAGCTGAGTTTTACACTGCCTATAAAGGCCGATGAACTGGCGGCAGAGGCGGCTAAACTCTATGCAATGAAGATGGGCCTCGAAGAACCCGGTGTTGTGTATATGGCAGATTTGGGGGTTGGATATTCCTTCTTTGTAGTATACGGAAGTTGTGCCCATACTATTGATATAACGGATATAAGGGTCACAAAGGTGGAAAGCTCGGTGATGAGCATGGGGGAGACAGATGAGTTTATCAGGAAAAACATAGGGAAAAAGCTGGTTGTTGTGGGTGCCAGTACCGGTACTGATGCCCATACCGTTGGAATAGATGCAATCATGAATATGAAGGGATATGCGGGACATTACGGCCTTGAGAGATATGAAATGATAGAAGTCTATAACCTGGGAAGCCAGGTGCCCAATGAGGAATTTATAAAAAAGGCCGTGGAGGTTTCCGCCGACGCACTTCTGATATCCCAGACGGTAACCCAGAAAAATGTTCATATCCAGAATATGACCAACCTTATTGAACTCCTGGAAGCGGAAGGACTTCGAGACAGGTTCATAGTTACCTGCGGCGGACCGAGAATATCCCACGAGCTTGCAAAGGAGCTGGGATATGATGCAGGCTTCGGAGCAGGAAGCTATGCCGAGGATGTTGCATCGTTCATAGCACAGGAGATGGCTAGTAGGGCAGCACGCCCGTAGGGAAGGATCTTGACCCCCATAGAGGCGAAGAGTGTTCGCCTTATTTTTTTGCAGTAAAACGCATTTTTTTGCAGTTTATATCAGAAAAAAGGCAATTCATATAATCCTCATTGACATAAAATTACATATTTGATAGTTTGGTACCGGAAGTTTAGATTTCTATTACACAACTATGGAGGAGAAGATTATATGCTGAACAAATCAATTCTTATGGGCAGGCTTACGGCAGATGCCGAAACAAAGACCTTCGACGAAAAGAAAAGAGTGTCGAACTTTACCCTGGCGGTTGACAGGGACTACTTAGACAGTGAGAATATCCGGCCTACTGATTTTATCCATATTGTTGCCTGGAACCTTCCGGAGAAGTTTATCACAAAATACTTGAAACAAGGCGAGCTTGTTTCTGTTGAAGGCAGGCTGCAAAGCAGGAAGTATGAGAAAGAGGAAGTGCACTACGTAACGGAACTTTTTGCAGATAATATATATCCGACAAATTTCAAGAAAGGCGAACAGACGCAGCAACAAACTGAATGAGCCGCCTCAATGCCTTATGCCCCAGGGAGTAAACGTCGAAAAGTTGTCCGGTTACCCTGAGTGATACAAAGCAGAAACTGCCCTCGATGGCTATAAGATAGTATATGAAAAGCTTCAGGAGCTGCAGACGGATATAAGAGAAGTATCTAAGAAGGTCGAAACACAAGAGGTTGAGCTGAGGGTAATAAAGAATACCAGGTGAAAAGCGAGGATAATTCCTCGCTTTTATCAAAAGGGGGAGAACCATGAAAAAGTTCATTATATCCATTATCTTATTGCTAATAATAACCTCCATGTTTACAGGGTATGTATCCGCCGCTGCCAAATACAAGGACATCAAGGATTCCGACTGGTTTGCGGAGGCGATAGGGAAGCTCAGTGCATTGAAAATAATAGACGGACTGCCTGACGGCAGCTTCAATCCTCAAGGCCAGGTGACAAGGGCGGAATTTGTGAAAATGCTTGTCCAGGCTATGGAATACAAGAAGATAGACAGCATAAGCTTTGAGGATATAAAGCCTTTCCCTACGTCAAAACCCCACTGGGCAAGCGTCTATATTGAAACGGCACTCCGAAACGGAGTCATTATAAAAGTCGAAGAAGGGGACAGATTCAATCCTGACGTACCAATAAAGAGATCTGACATGGTAATGATGATGTGCAGGGCATTGAAGCTTGAACCCTCAAACGGGCCTAACCCGTATTTTGACCTCAAAGAGCCTGACGGATATTTTACAAAGGCATATGAAGAATATCTGGTAAGGGGTATTCCCATGAACGGAAAGTTTATATTCAATCCCACGGGAGTAACAACCAGGGCGGAGGCGGCGACAATAATATCGAGGATGGTGGAATATAAGGCTGATCCAAGTGGATTT
>JAKPKE010000171.1 GCA_029553855.1 Bacillota bacterium
CGGCAAGGAAGCCGGAGAAACAGTGGAATTTGAAAGTCCGGCGGGCCCCGTTAAGATTAAGATACTGGAAATAACGGAATAATACCCGTACTCCGGTTGTGTAAATACAATAAATAAGTTATAATTTAACAGCAGTTCCTATACTAAGGGCTGCTGTTTTGAAGGAGAGACAAATGGATAAAATAGTGGAAAACACCGAAACCGATCTGAATGAAATATTAAGAATCAGGAGAGAAAAGCTGGAAGCTCTTAAGCAGGAAGGAAGAAATCCTTTCGACATTACCCGTTTTGACAGGGAATATACGGCAAAAGAGATACTGGACAATTTTGATAGTCTGCAGAATAAGGAAGTCTCTTTAGCCGGCAGAATAATGGCTAAAAGAATTATGGGAAAAGCAAGTTTCTGCCACATTCAGGACGGTCTTGACAGAATACAGCTCTATGTCAGAATTGATGAACTGGGTGAAGATACATATTCGGAATTCAGAAAATACGATATCGGAGATATTGTAGGCGTAACCGGATTCCCTTTTATAACTCGTATGGGTGAAAAATCCATAAGAGTGAAAAGCATTGTGCTTTTAACCAAATCACTGCAGGTTTTACCGGAAAAATTCCACGGTCTTAAAGATATGGACTTGCGGTACAGGCAACGATATGTCGATCTTATTGTCAATCCCGACGTTAAATCGGTATTTATAACAAGGGCTAATATCATGAAAGCCATCAGGGAATTCATGCACAGCTTGGGTTATCTTGAAGTGGAAACACCCGTACTGCATAATCAGGCTACAAATGCAAATGCGAGACCTTTTGCCACATATCACAATACCCTTAACATTGATATGTATTTAAGAATTGAGTTGGAACTGCACCTCAAAAGACTTATTGTCGGAGGTTTGGATAAGATATTTGAAATAGGCAAAGTCTTCAGAAATGAAGGTATGGATACAAGACATAATCCCGAATTCACTCTTATGGAGTTATATGAGGCCTATGCGGATATGTACACAATGATGGAAAGAGCGGAGCAGATATTCTGTTATATAGCGGACAATGTCTCAGGTACCCGTAAGATTGACTACCAGGGGCAGATTATCAATGTGGAAGCTCCGTGGAGAAGACTTACCATGATTGAAGCGGTAAAAGAATATTCGGGTGTGGATTTCGATTCTTTCACACTGGATGATGCCGCAGCAAGGGCAGCCGCAAAGAAGCATAATGTGC
>JAKPKE010000206.1 GCA_029553855.1 Bacillota bacterium
CGCAAGCATCCGGGGATTATAACAACCATAACAGGCCGTCATAAATATTATACACTGTGACGGCCTCCAAGTAAATAAGGAGGTTTTTTGCAATGACAGTATCTGAAATCGTAACCAATAAAATTATTGAGCAGCTTGAAAAGGGTAAAATTCCGTGGAATAAACCTTGGGCTAGTGCAAACGCAATTAACTATGTTAGCCGTAAACCATACAGGGGAATTAATATTTTGCTACTTGATGCTGGCGAATACCTGACTTTCAACCAGGTTAAAGCTGCCGGCGGATCAGTTAAAAAAGGCGCAAAATCTCACATTGTTGTATTTTGGAAAATGTATAATAAAGAAACTGAGGATTTCGACGAATCCACAAACAGTAAGGACAAAGTTATTCCGGTATTAAGATATTATAGAGTATTTCATATTTCCGATTGTGAAGGAATCGAAAGCAAAATAAAGCCGGATGAAAAGCCGGAAGTTGTCGGCATCCCTGACAAAGATAAATTCGCCGCTGATTATATGCAAGCTGAGGGAATCAGTTATCATCAATCACACAGCGACAAGGCATATTATCAAACAGAATCCGACAGCATACATCTGCCTCTTACAAAGCAATTTGACAGCGCAGAAGAATATTATAGCGCCTTATTCCATGAAATGGTACATTCTACAGGCCATAAAAGCCGCTTGAATCGCCTTGAATTGGCTCAGTACCATGACAGTAAATCAGTTCGCAGTAAGGAAGAATTAACCGCTGAAATAGGCGCGGCCGCTTTGATGAACGACGCAGGAATCGAAACTGATAAAACATTTAAAAATTCAGCCGCTTATATACAATCGTGGATCACCGTATTAAAAAATGATAATAACATGATTATACAGGCAGCATCCAGAGCGCAAAAGGCTGTTGATTATATAAAGAACAAAGCAATTTAATATAATTCGCTGTGCTATCGGCAATACGGGCAGAAAGTGAGGAAATTATGGAAATTGATAAATGGATAAACGGATATAAGGTAAGGTCATTCCCGTGGGTAGATGGCAAACACATATATTTT
>JAKPKE010000225.1 GCA_029553855.1 Bacillota bacterium
AAATACCTGAAATACCTGAAGAAGAATTAACGCCGACAGTGAGAGTGTTGCTTGCTATAATCAGCCAATGCATGCAAATCATTGAGGCACAGCGCAAGGAGATTCAGCTCTTAAAGGATGAGATAGCCCGATTAAAAGGGAGGAGTCAACGGCCAAAGATAAAGGCAAGCAAGCTGAATAGTGAAATAATGAAGAAGGCGCCTCGGACACGGAAAGAGCGTCAGAAACGGAAAACGAAGTCTACAAATTCGTATCAAGAAATAACACTGGAGGCACAGGATATACCTGTTAATGCTCAGTTTAAGGGATATAAAAGGTATACCGTACAGGATATAGAGATAACATCGCACACGATAGTGTATCGGCGGGAATGCTGGATGACACCAGAAGGCACCTATTGTATTGCGCCATTACCGGAAGGGGTGAGAGGGCATTACGGTAATGCTTTAAGAAGTTACATTCTTCATTTATACTATGAATTAAATGTACCCCAGAATGCAATAGTAGACAGCCTGCAGGGGAGGGGGATAATTATTTCGGCAGGGCAATTGAATGCCCTGGTAACACAGGGGCATAGTATTTTCCATAATGAAAAGGAAGATATATTAGAAACAGGGTTGAAGATAGTTCCCTATATATCAGTCGATGATACAGGAGCACGTCATCAAGGGCACAATGGGTATTGTACGCACATTGGGAATGACGTATTTTCCTATTTCAAGAGTACCAACAGCAAAAGTCGGGTAAATTTTCTCAGAATACTGAGGGGGCGTCATAACGATTATATGATTAGTCAGGAGTCAATTGACTATATGATGATGCATAGAATACCGCCCCCTTTAGTCAATCGTTTCAGAGGGAAACTGAATAAGCGGATTGCTACTGAAGAAGAATGGGAATCGTTGTTACACATTATTGGCATACATCGTGAGCACGATAAGAGGATTATTACGGAAGCAGCGTTACTCGGGAGCATACTTTCGCATGGGATCAAGAGGGACATGGTCATAGTCAGTGATGACGCTGGTCAATTTGACATAGTGGTACTGTTACATGCGTTATGCTGGCTTCATGCTGAAAGAGGACTTTCAACTATCGTGCCGATAAATGACTATCATAAAAAGATAATTGAGGATATGCGCAGGAAGGTATGGGAATTGTATCACAATGTACAAGAGTACAAACAATATCCTACAAAAGAGAAGATGCTTTTGTTAGAGAGTCAATTTGATACTCTCTGTAGGCAAGAGACTGAATTTGAAGATATTAAGAAAGCTCTTGAATCAATGAGGCAGAACAAAAAGGAACTGCTTTTAGTGTTACAACGCCCTGAAATACCATTGCATAATAATAGTAGTGAAAACGCTATACGGGTATATGTTCTAAAACGAAAAATTCACGGTGGTACGCGAAGCGAATTAGGACGAGAATGTCGAGATACATTTTTGAGTTTAAAGAAAACCTGCCGTAAACTTGATATATCGTTTTACGAATATATATTGGATCGTCTGACCGGGAGGTATCGTATTCCCCCACTGTGCCAACTGCTCCGTGAGCGTATTCTTACTCCTCTATCATTTCCTGCTTGATTTTTCCTACAGTTTCTGAGTAGTTAC
>JAKPKE010000229.1 GCA_029553855.1 Bacillota bacterium
AGCCGCCTCCAAGATAAGATTTCCCACAGAGTAATCTGGTAAGACCCCATGTAGACCACATGGTTGATAGGTCGGAGGTGTAAGCGTGGCAACACGTTCAGCTGACCGATACTAATAGGTCGAGGGCTTGATTTAAAAAGCTTTTAACGGTTAGAAGTTCCCTTATGCGGGTTGCTGCGCGGGAGCGCTGCAATGTAGCATAAGTTCATGGAACTTCTTAGCGGGAAAAGCGTAGAAAAACGTTTTTCGGTTACAGAATCCCTTTTGCGGCTGTTCGCCGGCTGAGGCGCACAGAGAAGCAAAAGTGTTGGATTCTGTTAGCGAAAAAGGTTGAGCTTACCACAAAGATGGGTAAGTGAGCTAAAAGTACCGGATATTGTGCAGTTTTGAAGGTGCACGTCAGCAGAGCTGACGCAGACGCGAGACACGAGAAGAGTACCTGAAAATTAAATATGGGTTGATAAAACCAATTCAGCCGAGAAGCATCAGAAGCGAGCAGCTAATGATGCTACGGCAGAGGATTGTCAGAACCGAATAGAACGAGGAAGGCAAGGCCGAATAAGCGGAGCGTACATCAGGTACGTGAGCATTATGAGGCCGAAGGACGACGAAGTTATATGAAGGTTATCACAATCCGAAAATCTGGTGGCAATGACGGAGAGGTTACACCTGTTCCCATCCCGAACACAGAAGTTAAGCTCTCCGGTGTCGATGGTACTTGGACCGCAAGGTCCCGGGAGAGCAGAACGCCGCCGGATAACAAAAATAACAGCGCAAGCTGTTATTTTTTCTGACGTTTTCACGCCAAGAAGTTCTATGAACTGTTGCTGCCGCACATGGCTTTCGCCAGGTGCTCTCGTAACAGAGAACTTCTAAGCGTAAAATCGTTTCTACCCGTTGGCAACGAAGCGTTGCTTCGTTGATATCGTTAAACAGATGTAGGCATTCTGCTGCAGCATGCTTACGGGTCGGTCGGCGCACAATGCCCTGAACGCCGCCGGGTAAATAAAAACAGCAACAGCTTAAAAGGGAGTTTGTCAAAGGGATTTGCATAAACAAGTAAATTTTTGACCGACTCTCTTCAAGCGGAGGCTCGAAAAGAAAGACTGCACCGAAGGATAAAACCTTTAGTACAGTCTTTCTTTTATACTTAGACTGAGATTCAATTATACAAAGAGCGATACAACGGACTGGTTGACCGCTTTGACTTTGCCAAGGCTCGCCATGCTACAGTTACTGAAGCAATCACCGACAAGCAGACACGGCTCAGTACGATGAATGCTTTCCTCCATACACTCCGCAGGCAAGATAACTTACTTACCGAATTTGACGAAAAGCTGTGGTGCAGTCTTGTAGACTACGTACTGTTTATGATAAAGACTATGTACGGTTCACCTTTAAGGATGGCACGGAAATTCAGGCATAAAGCCTTTGAAAACAAAAACTCCTCTTTGCTGACGATAAAATCAGTTGCGAGGAGTTTTTATTCGCTTTTATAAATTATGCGCAATCGATTTCATAAGGTTCCCTGAGTTATTCCATCAAAAAGCCTTCCAGAATAAATATTAAGGCAACAATTGCAAATACTATTAACGAGATTATAAGTATCTTTCTATTTTTCTTTACCAAGCCGATTATGATTCCGATTAACGATGCAATTCCACTTAAAATAATTAACGGACCAATAAAATTTACCATAATTCTATCCTCCTTTCGCATTGATTAATGCGAATCAGTAATTTCTCCAACAATCTGCGCGATTCCAAAATATATTGCCAGAGCACCAATCAAAATACATAAATATACCAGGGCTGCTTGCTCTTTATTCTTGATCACTGCTGCAAGACCTGTTATCGTGGAAATCACCGCACAAGAAAATGCGCCTAAAGTCATCACCGCCAGAGGCATATTGCTAAAGAAGCCTGTGTCATCCGTTGGTATATCGATATTTATTGACAAAACATTTATAGTAGCCACTAAAACAATGGCAACAATTATAAATACCACCGCATACTTACCAAGTTTTGTCTTAGGTAAAATATTAAATGAGTTCTGCATAATAAGATCACCCTCCATTAAGACAATTTACTAATGGGGAAATATTATTTCTGCAGCTGTCCATAAAATAATCAGCAGGCCGATCGGTATAGAAAGCAATGTCAAAATAGCTCTGTCTTTATTTTTCACAATTGATATAATTCCCAGTAAAAAACCAATAACCCCTATAATCGCAAGGAACGGGGTAGGCAGAGGAAGTCGGATAAGCATAGCTAAAGCCGATAATTTTATTGCCATTAATGCAATAAAAAGTAGCGTTAGCACCGCTGCCCATTTTCCTGTTGTCGTTTTAGAATAAAGCTGCATTTTCATGATTTTTCACACCTTTCTACATGAAATATCAAAAGTTATGATTCAATTATCTCTTCCGTTAATCCGTACTTTTTTGTTTCAGCATGCTGAACAGGCCAATACTCAATCCTATCCCAATGCCAAACGACGTTATAATCGCGAGGAAATTCAGATCGATGGATCCAAAAAAAGCCAGCAGATTTTCAAATGTTGCTTTTATAGGATGTTCCGAATTTAAGAAACCCACTAATATTCCAAAAGGAAAAGAAACCATTCCACAGACTGCTGAAAACACCCAAATAGATTTGCGCCCATAAATGATTGCTCCAAAAATCGCACCGCAGATTATACCCATGAATATGATTCCAATGATATTCTCGATGTTATAAATGTTGGGATTCACAGTATTAACACCAATCAAAGAAAATAACAAATCCACTCCTCCCGCCAGAATGAAGGCGCCCCAAAAGCCAACTGGTATTGCAGCAAGACCGGAGAGCGCCATTATTTGGATCTTATGGCGTTTAATAAGAAAGATGCCAAGAAAAAGCCCACCTATTCCCCCTGCGAGGATTGTGTCAATAATTGCAAAATCTAAAGGTGACAGCACCATGGACGTGATTACGGCACTTACAAAAAAAGATATCGTTCCAGCGAGCGTTGACCATAATAAAAATACCCAAGCGTTTTTCCTAATTTCAGACATTGCACTCGCTCCCTTCAAAAGTTATAAATATTTAAAGAATTTGTTTTATTCGCAGTTTCATAGATTGACATCTGTGGCATTGGAATCCCATCTTCATGTTATTTACAAACTCACCAAAGATCCCAACTTTCCAATCCCAGTTCAGATAAAAAATTCATTCCTCTTTAGTCACCGGTGTAAAAGAGTGTCCCATCGCTTTTTAGTCCAAGAACATGTTCATCACCGGTTAAAATTCTGCTTTGTTTCCTTAATGCAATGTTGTACAGATCTCTTCCATCCTGATAATCCGCAAGATTCCTGAGAATAACCATGGCATCGAAATACTTCTCATCCTCCCAAAATTGTAATGCTTGAGGGTACTGGTCCGCATATTTATCAATGGATAAAGCGGATCTTTGAGCTTCCTCCGCGTGATTAATTTCTATCACCTTTAGCTTATCTGATGTATCAATTGCCGTGCCGCAACCGGGGGAAAACAATATGGTTCCAAGTAAGAGCAGGCTGATTACTATTTTAATTCAATACTTACTTTTTATTCATATCACCACACTACCCTCTTAAAATGATACAAAATATCTGCCTTTAAAAACTCATTATCTTTTCCATTACCGCTTCTGTTTCCCCTAAACTAAAAGAGGTATAAACTCTACGATTCCCACTTTTTTAAAAGGCGGTAATGACTTGAAAAAATATTCTGCTGGATGCGGTAACTTTTCATTTCAGTTATAGTATTCCACCAAATCTTACCTCCCCAAGTTTTAGGGTAATCAACATCCATATCTTTGAGTGCTACAGCATTATCAAATCTGATATGTCTCCACCAATTGCATCGTGTAATATCGTACTGTCCGAGAAAATACTTGCCAGGGCAACAGAACTGGTCCAGCCCAGACTTTTTCTGTTTTTTTCGATTTCTACCAATGTCTTTTTTGAAATGCCCGAAACTGAAGCCATTTTGTCTTGTGTCAATCCATACTCGGTTCTAATAAGCTTCAATTTCCCATCTAATAATTTTATAAATTCATTCTTGTTCATTTTAATTATTCTTAAATAAGCAAAGTATTACGTAGTGTAATTCTACACCTATTGTGTATATTCTTCAATATTGTTTTTGATTATTTTAAAATATATACGGCATAGATTGTTTCTTATACAACAAAAGTTGCTATTTGAGAATCCTATTTTTGTTTCTGCCAAAAAGGTTTGTCTGCGAACTGCTCCCTGACATTGTCACTGAGCAAAGGTTTCTACTCTCTTGAATTGCCGCAGAAAAGGAAAGCGTACCAAATGTTGACCACTTCCTCGACTTGGTACGAAAGTACACAAACATAAAGGAACTCACAGCGGAGATTATCCGGGAGTTCATTGAAAAAATCTATGTTTACAAGGTACAGCGCATCAAAATCGTTTATTACTGCATTGGCGAGTTTGACCCACCGGTTACTATATCCGCCCCGGAATAAGAAAAATCGGCATAGCCGGTAATACATACCAAACTATGCCGATATTTCTCCGGGATTAAAAATCCCTAAGATGAACCCGAAAAAGGCTGTTGTTTTTTTACCTTTCGGCAATGAAGCAAAGTCACCTTGCAAATATCACACAAATTTAATCTACGCATACTATATAAACTATAGGCGTTCATGGCGCCGTATATGAGAAAGTAAAGCTTCAGAAGGAGATTTTCAATGCATGAATTTATATCAATAATAATCAGCAGCTTCCACATAGCATTACTCAATATAATGCTAAGCTGTGACAGTATTAGTGTAATAACACTCATTACCCGTAAATTACCTGTAAGATTTGCCCAAAAAGCATATGTAATCGGTATTACTATTGCTGTGGTATTAACAATATTTTTTACTTCCATCGCCAGTTTCATTATGGAAATACAATGGCTTCCTGTACAACTAATTGGCGGATTATTGTTAGTAAAGATTACTATAGATTTGATAAAATCAAACGGTTATAAAGATGAAATCAAGATGGATGACAATCAAAAAGAAAATTATATAGAATTCTGGTCAGCAGTTAATATTGTTATATTGGCGGATATAACGCTCAGCATGGATAATGTTTTGGCAATTGCAGGAGCAGCCAACGGCAGCATAACGACAATCGCACTTGGGTTATTGATAAGTTTACCCTTTATTCTGTATGCAAGCCAGTATTGTATTATAATAATACAGAAAAATAGATTTGTACTTTATATAAGCGGAGCTATTTTAATCTATACTGCGTCTGAAATGATTTTCTCGCATAAAGTTATTGCTACGTTTATCCCTCATATCATCATCCTTATTGCTCCTTTATTAAATTCACTCTTGATACTATTATATGGTGTATATGTCATGAAAATTAAGTGCCGGCAAATTTAACGTTAGGTTTATAATATAAATAAAGTCAATCAAGAAGACATACGCCTCTACCTATTTTGAAAATCGGAATACGCATTTATAAAAGCAGGAGAAGTATTCACGTCCTGTTACATTGACTTATTTATTTTAAATATACTTTTTTATTTTTTCTCTATTAAAATAAATAAACTTTTCCAATTCCCTGAATAGTGTCCCCGCCATAAGAGTCCAGAGTCCGACATACAATATTTTCAGCCACATGCTTAATGGCAGAGGCTGTGTTCCGAAAAAGCTGCCCCCAAACTGGGTGATAAATACCTGAACTATGGAAACAACAGTTAAAACAAAAAGAAAGCTATGGCTTCTGCTTAAACCTTTTGTTATTGAGCTGTCAGGTTTTATTACTCTTGCATTAAACAGATTAAACACCTGCATGGATATATAACAGGTAAATAAAGCGGTAGAAAATGCAAGGCTGCCTTTAAGTTTTGATGCTCCTAATATATCAAATGCCTGAAATGACATAATAATAATTGTAAAGAAGGTGCCCATGGATAGTATGTTGAATACCATGTATTTGTTAATAAACGGATCATCTTTCTTTTTCGGTTTTTCTTTCATGATTTCATCCTTTGGCGGTTCAAGTCCCAATGCAAACGCCGCCAATGTATCCATCACTATGTTTACCCAAAGCAGCTGCAAAACAGTCAAGGGCATCATTTGAAAATGATAATCGGGAAATATCGTTTTTAGTATAGGGCTAAAAATCGCAATGGCAAGTGCAGAAAAATTTATTGTTAATTGAAACTGTAAGAACTTTTGTACATTTTCATATAATGTTCTTCCCCATTTTATGGCTTTAACAATGCTTCCAAAGTTATCGTCAGTAAGAACAATATCACTTGCCTCTTTTGCTACATCAGTGCCTTTCAGTCCCATAGCAATTCCAACATCGGCCTTTTTAAGCGCCGGAGCATCATTTGTTCCGTCACCCGTTACTGCGACAACTTTTCCCGTTGATTGTATAAGGTATACGAGTCTCTCTTTATCCGGAGGAGTAGCCCGGGCAAGTACGACCAAATTATCAAGCAAATGTAAAATCTCTTCATCCGACTTACTTTGGAATTCTGTACCTTCCATTAAAATATCATGTTGTTCATCCTGCAGCAAACATGCATCAAGAGCGATTGCCTTTGCAGTTTCGATATTGTCTCCTGTTACCATCTTGACATCTATGCCGGCGGTCTTAGCTGTATTTATTGCAGAAGGCACATCTTCCCGAATAGGGTCGCTGATTCCGAATAAACCCAAGAATATTAAATCATCTTCAAGTTCGGTTTCCACACTATAGTTTTGGCTTATTTCAATCTTATAAGCAAAAGCTATAACCCTCATTGCCTTTCTGCTCATCATTGACAGTTTCCGTTTCACATTTTCACGATGCTCATTAAATGGTTCAATGCCGGATTCAATATTGATTTTTGTGCATAGCCCAAATAGCTTTTCGGGAGCGCCTTTCACAAGCACTACTTTACAGCCCTGGCTACGTTTTCTATACGACGCCAGACAGCGTGAAGTGCCCGTCAGGTTAATTTTGCATGCATTGCAGTTAGTATAACCTGTAACTGTAGTCATGAGTTTTCTATTTGAGTCAAAGGATATTCGCTTGTAGATCGGGGAAATTTCTCTTATCACGCGGTAATCGGAATTTATTCGTGCCAAAAAGCTCAATAAAGCTCCTTCTGTAGTATTGCCTATGATTTTGGGGTGCTTACCGGTTTCATCCATGGATATAACAGCGGTCGAATTCACGGCGATAGAAAGCTTCAATAACTCATAAAGAGGCTCATTGCATATGGTATAAAAATTATCTGAGGAATATTCTTTGCCTGCAAACAATACTTCACTTACTTCCATTTGATTCTTAGTAAGGGTACCGGTTTTATCGCTGCATATTACATTAACCGAGCCGATTGTTTCAGTAGCAAGCATTTTTCTTACAAGATTATTGTCCTGCCTGATTTTTCTCATACTTAAAGCAAGGCTTATAGTTACTGCCATTGGAAGCCCTTCGGGTACTGCTACCACGATAATTGTAACAGCTACTATAAAAAAATCCAGCATATGCCTGATATTTGACAGGACATCTTTAATTGTAAACAATGTGCCTGTAGGTTTACCTATAAAGAATGTCAGAAATATTAAACCGGAAGCCGCAACTATAGGACTTGCAAATGAAGCGAAGTTCTTTAATGCCTTGTTTCCGCAAATGAATATTAATATTGTAGAAGCTGAAACCAGTATAAACCAGATAATTATTTTTTGTTTAATCATGCCAGATATTACGCCAAATTCGCCCATGAAAACCGAAGAGGTAAGCAAGGCAAAAAGTATTAGTATTGCAGCAGTTGTACCAATTACGCTGATTTGCTTTGCAAGTTTGCCAAGCTTGTATTGCAGCGGTGTTTCATCATCTGTTTCCTGGGAAAGTGCTTTTAGTATGGCTCCCATTTGCATATTATCCCCTACATTTGTAACTATTGCTTTGCAGGAACCGGTCATAACCATAGTTCCGCCTATAAGTATCGGAGCCTCCGGGCTTTTTACCACAGGTGCAGATTCACCTGTCATGAGTGATTCATCCGTTAGAAAGTCTGAACCATCAATAAATACTGCATCAGCGGGCACTTTATCGCCGCTTTCCAGTTCAATTATGTCGCCTGCTACTAATTCAATGGTTGATATAATCTTAAGTACACCTGATCTTATTACCTTTACCGAAATATTCTCATTGTCTGATTTTAATATTTCAAAAGCTTTGTCTGCTTTATACTCGCTCCAGAAGCTTACGGTGGTTGCAACAAATACTGCAAGTATTATGGCAAAACCGTCATAGGGCATCTCTTTTTTATACAAACCGATAGCAATGGCCAGTAATGCACAAACACATAATACTACTATCGTTGCGTCTTTAAATTTATCCAGGTATTGCTTCCATATGGGTGTTTTTTTTGCAGGTGTTATTTTGTTTTCACCGTATCTTTTGCGGTTTTCTTCAACCCAATGTTCATTTAATCCTCTATGGGTATCTGATGAATAAAATATTGCTAATTCATCAACGCTTGTACTCCTCTCTGAAGAATACTGTCTGTTGTAAGCCATTTATACCTCTCCTTTCATGAAGGTGCGATAAAGCAGTAATCTATAGCAGCTGCATGGCCATCATTTCAATGCCTGTACATTTATATGCGGCCTTTTTATAATTCATGTCCATTTTTTGGTGGTGACTATTTTTGGCTTATAGAATTGGGGATATTTTTATGCCTCGTTATAACAAGATTACAATGAAGGTTTTTTGCTGAAATGCAAAAAACCTACCCGGGCGTTTCAACGAGGCAGAGAGCCATCTGCCTGACATATGTATTGAAAATGGGAGGCTGCCATTTATAAAAACGGGGATTTTTTCATGCCTCGTTATATTGCATGAAAATATATGATAGAATATCTTTAATGGTCTGATCAGGCTTTTAATCTTAAACGGAGTGATTGGATGAATAATACGTCGGGGATAAAAAAATCACTATTGATAAGGCTCGAAAACCTAAAAAACCTGACTGTCGAAAAACATCAATTGGTTTCGAAGGAAATAATAGCAGAAATCTGTGATATTACAGAGGAAACCGGCAGGGAGATCGCTGTATATATTGACAGAAAAGGTGCTGTGATTGATGTGGGCATCGGGGATGTGAATACAGTGACATTGAAGGCTTTTAACAATAGGAGATCGGAGGAAGGTCTAAGCGGAATCAGGTGTGTGCATACCCACCCGGAAGGCTCTGGAAGGCTTTCGGATGTGGATTTGTCTGCATTGAAAAAAATGAGATTTGATATTATGGCGGCTGTAGGAGTGTCGGATGGTCTAATGACTAATAGCAGCATGGCTTTTCTTGGGATTGACAATGAAAAGCAGCTTCAGTCAATCATTATGGGCCCTTATGTTGAGGAGAAGCTTATGAAAGTGAATATTCTCGATATAATTGCTTATGCAGAGACCGGCATAAAGGAAATAAGAAAAACAGGCAAAAGAGTTGAAAACGATGCAGAGCGGGCAGTACTTGTAGGCATTGAGGATGAGGAGGATCTGGATGAACTCATGGAGCTTCTTAAAACAGCAGGGGGCTTTGAAGTAGGGAGAATGGTTCAGAGTAAGGATAAAAAGGATACTGCTTTTTTTATAGGAAGGGGAAAACTTAAAGAGCTTAAGCTTCTCAGTCAGACCTTGGATGCAAACCTTGTGATTTTTGATGAAGAGCTTTCCGGTGCACAAATAAGAAACCTGGAGGAAGCCCTTGGGCTTAAGGTTATTGACAGGACTCAGCTGATACTTGATATTTTTGCACAGAGAGCAAGATCAAAAGAAGGCAAGCTTCAGGTAGAGTTAGCGCAGCTAAAATATGCGATGCCGCGCTTGGCAGGTATGGGGCAGCAAATGTCAAGGACAGGAGGAGGCATAGGCACCAGAGGGCCTGGAGAGAAGAAACTTGAGGTAGATAGGAGAAGGATAAAAGATAGGATTAATATTTTGGAAAAAGAACTGAAGGAGATCGAGAAGCATAGAAATATTCGCCGCAGGGGCAGGACATCCGGGAAGGTCTTTCAGATATGTCTTGTAGGCTATACAAATTCAGGAAAATCCACGCTCCTTAATAGTCTTGCAAATGCTGACATATATGCCGAAGACCGGCTTTTCGCAACTCTTGACCCTACTATAAGAAAGGTGACGCTTCATAACGGAAAGGAAGTGCTGATTGCAGATACCGTTGGCTTCATAAGAAAACTGCCTCATGAATTGATCAAAGCCTTTAAGTCAACCTTAGAGGAGGTATTGTATGCCGACCTCTTAATTCATATGATTGATGGCAGCAACCCCGATTATGATATCCAGGCAAAAGTGGCTATGGATGTTCTGGCAGAATTGGGTGCAGGGAGTAAGGATATGATAACGGCAATAAATAAGATAGATAAATGTCCGCGCAAATTCACTGAACCTGTATATATAAATATGGGAGAGACTGTCTTTATTTCAGCATTGTACAGGACGGGTCTTCCGAAACTGCTTGCTTTGATAGAAAAGCACGCAAGCATGCAATCAAAGACTGTAGAGTTTTTGATTCCTTATACAGACGGAAGCTTGGTCAGCACAATACACGGCAGTGTTGATAAAATTTTATTGGAACAATACAGGGAGAACGGAATTTATATAAAGGCTGAGGCAGACGAAATCAGCTGCGGACGATTTAAAAAATACATGATCTGACAATGGGGGTATTGAGTTGAATAAGAATATTAAAGGATATGTATATATTCTGATTGCATCATTCTTTTTTGCATCGATTGCAGTTATAGGCAAGACCGTAATCAATATTGGAATAGATGTTTTTGATCTGATTATATTACAGAATTCAGTTGCTCTGATGCTTATGTTAATTTATTTTTCGATAACGGGTATCAAAAGGCTGCGTCTTGATAAAAAGAGCCTAAAGATGGTTCTGCTGCAGGGAGTTATCGGAAATGCCGGTACATCAATTCTTTTTTACCTTGCACTGAAAAGGCTGGATGCAGGAATAGCCTCAATGCTCCTGTTTACGCATCCTGTGTTAATCAGTCTTTACTTTATTACCGTAAAAACCAAAAAAATTACTCCCTGCAGCAATTTGGCATTATTGACGGCATTTTTAGGGAGCATGATGGTAATAAACATATTCAACATTGATTTGACGAAAACACCTTTTGCGGGATTAGCCTGTGGAATGCTGGCCAGTATTGCCTATGCATTCTATAATATAAACGCAGATATGAGGCTAAAGGATTTTGATCCTTTCGTCATAATATTCTGTACAACCCTAACGGCTTTAACGGTTACGTTGATAATTCATCCAAGCTTTTTAATGTTTAAGTTTGCAGTGACACCGAAGCTGCTGGCATACGTTTGCGGGCTTGCGGTTGTTTCCGGGATATTGCCTGCTACATTCCTTTATAAGGGTATAGGCATAGTGGGTGCGGACAAAGCAAGCATAGTGGCAACTTCTGAACTGCCTATAACAGTATTGATGTCATATATTGTATTGGGAGAAAAAATGGGGCTTGTTCAAATCACAGGCATATTATTAATTCTGTGCTCTATTATAATGCTGCAGTGTGAGGGTGCTTTAGAAAGAGTATTCAATGTATTCAGGGGGTAAAAATCAGTAATCCCCTCTTCCGTCATTTTCCAGGTCATCGCACCTGTAATAGTTCTCACATTTTTCATTTTTATTGGAAGGGTTATTCTTTTTGTTTTGCCTGTATTTTGACACACCATAAAAAAGTGCATATGCTGCCAATAGTCTTTTTATCTTCATTTACGTTCCTCCTTTATATTTTTTGAAATTAATTCATAAATACCCATAATCAAGAGAAATACTCCAAAGCATCTTTTTAAACGGCCGGATTCCATATTGACTGCAATAATGGAGCCTATTGCAGCTCCGATGCAGCCTGTTCCGGAAAGCTTTAATAATAGGTTTTTTTCTATGTTATGTTTTTTTATATGTACATAGATGGCTGCTATTGAAGAGGGTATGAATACCATCAGATTTATGTTCTGAGCAATTTGCTGCTTCGCCCCGACTGCAAAAATCAGAGCAGGTATCAGCAAAGTGCCTCCTCCTATTCCCATACCGCTGATTATGCCTGTTGCAAAACCAACCAATACCATTAACATTAAAGCACCATCCTGACAGCAGCAATTATCATAAACAAACCGAAAACTTTCCTTAGTATATTGACAGGGAACCTGTTCAAAATACTGGAGCCTACCAAGGCACCTATCACAGAGCCCGAAGCAACCCTCAAAGTGAGGGACAAATCAACCAATTCATACCTGAAATAAACAAAAGAGCTTACAAGGGATAAAGGAAGTATAATGGAAATTGCTGTTGCGTGAGCCTTATGATCTTCAATTCCCATTATAAATATCAGGGATGGAACAAGAATAGCTCCGCCTCCTGAACCGAAAATTCCGTTTACAAGTCCGGTTATTAAGCCAATTACCTCAGGTTTTAAAATACTTGTGCGGTTTTTCATAATTACTCCGTTAAAATGATTTTTAATATCATTATTAACTTTTACAATAACGGGTTTTTTATTGTATGCAAATATTGACAGTGCAAACCCGGTTTTGATTCTGCAAGAAATTGATATCATTTACATCAAAATTCAAGAATGCTATTATATATAAAGGCGATATAAACGACATTATACGGTGCGCGGCGGAGATTACCAATGGAGGTTTTATTATGCGGGATGTTGATAAAGTAATAAACGAAGCGGTGAAATGGATAAAAAGCACTGTCGGAGGAGCGGGAGCAAAGGGGGTTGTCTTTGGCCTTTCAGGCGGAATAGATTCAGCAGTTGTAGCAGCACTTTGCAAAAAGGCTTTTCCTGAGAATTCTCTGGGAGTGATAATGCCCTGTTACAGCAATCCTGTAGATGAGGAGCATGCGCTTATGACAGCGGAAGCTATAGGTCTGGAGACAAAGACAGTGATTCTTGACCGGGCTTTTGATGAGATGAAGTCTGCGCTTGGGGTTCATGGGGATGACCCAAGGCTTGCAACAGCAAATATAAAAGCAAGGCTTAGAATGATTACAGTGTATTACTATGCCGGATTAAGAAATTGTCTTGTAGCAGGTACGAGCAACAGATGCGAGCTTTTTATCGGATATTTCACAAAGCATGGTGACGCAGGGGTAGATTTCATGCCTCTTGCCGGCTTTGTAAAAAGCGAGGTTGTGGAGCTTGCATATAAGCTGGGCATTCCTGAAATAGTCATAACAAAGGCTCCGACGGCGGGCTTGTGGGAAGGCCAGAGCGATGAGAAAGACATGGGAATGAACTACACGGAGCTTGATAATTACATACTCACAGGAAATGCAGAGGATAAAATCAGGGAAAAGGTTGACGGAATGCATCAAAAAAGCGAACACAAGAGAAGGCTTATACCCAAATTTGCACCTGAAGAAAAAGGTGATATAGTTTTCTGAACATTTTATTCAATAGATAGGGGAGGTATTATATATGTCCGGGCATTCAAAATGGTCAAACATTAAACATAAAAAAGGCAAGGCTGATGCCATGAGAGGCAAAATATTCACAAAATTAGGGAAGGAAATCGCGATAGCCGCAAAAGCCGGCGGCGATCCGGCCTCCAACAGCAAACTTGCAGATGCAATAGCAAAAGCCAGGTCCAATAATATGCCTAGTGATACTATACAAAGGGCAATCAAGAAAGGTTCGGGAGAGATGGGAGGAGTAGATTATGAAGAAATAATCTATGAGGGCTATGCTCCCGGAGGAGTGGCAGTTATTGTAACGGCCCTTACCGAGAACAGAAATAGGACAGCAGGAGACGTACGGCATATATTTGACAGAAATGGCGGCAGTCTGGGAGTATCGGGAGCTGTAAGCTGGATGTTTGACAAAAAGGGCGTGATCATTATTGAGAGGAACGAAGAAACTGATGAGGAAGAACTGATGATGAGCGCTCTTGAGGCAGGGGCCGAAGACTTTGTTGCGGAAGAGGATTCCTTCGAAATAATCACGGCGCCTGAAAATTTTTCAGAAGTCAGAAGGAAGCTTGAAGAACAGGGAATACCTATGGCTTCGGCAGAAGTGACTATGGTACCGCAGAATTATGTTGAAGTAGCCGATGAAGAGGATGTTAAGAAGATAAACAAAATGATGGATATGTTCGATGACAATGACGATGTGCAGGATGTTTACCATAACGCCGAACTGCCGGAGGGAGAAGAATAAGCACTTAGGTTATAAGGCATTTAGAAATGCGATTTTACTATGATATACATTTGATATAGATTTAGTAAAGGTGTATAGTGCCGCAGTTATGGCAGAACATATCTGTATCACTCCTTGTGTAGTGATTTTGAGGTGCGGCGACTTTTTTCGCCGCTTTTTTAGCCTTTTTCTTTCGCTTCAGCTTGACGGTAACAAGAAGCAGCAGGAATAAACAGCCCCAAGGACAATCTCCCTCCTTCATAGCTGCCCGCCATTTCATATCGCTCATTTCAGTCGAGTTATTCAACTGCAAATCCGTACACGATATCCGGCGGCAGCTTCACCCGGCGCGACTCCCGCATGGGGCTGTGATCACCAGCTTTTTCCCGTCGCAAAGCCTTTACCGCTACCGTCAAATTATTCTCACTTATGTGCGCTGATGCTCCCCCAGGCTTTATTGTTGAAGTCCAGCATTGTGGCGGAAAAGGATTGCCCATCCTGAGAGAAAGTAAAGTCAGCCCCCGCTATATTTGCCTTTCCTGTATCTCTTACGAAATAGCTGCCGTTGATGTACTTGCTTTCCGTCTCGTCATTTGTGCAGACGATATTGTAATACGCTCCGTCGCCGAAATCCTTTTCATAGGTAATGATGGTTGTTACATCAATATCAGCGCCTGTTTCCGTTACGGATAGAACGCCTGTGTATGTTCCCGAATAGTTGATTTTCTCGACTTCAGTCTTTATGGTAAAGGTTTTTTCTGTTTTGGTAAAAGGCTTCAGCTTTGCCGTCGCAGCCACTTTGCCCTTATCCAAGTCGTCGGCTGTTTTATAGAACTCCAGCTTCATTGGGAAGCCTGCCGTCTGATGAGCAAGCAGGGTAAAGGCGAACTTTCCGTTGGCTTTATCGTCAAGCTTTATCGTCCATGCCGATGCATCCGTATTGTCGGAGAGTGGAGCCAGCTTGACATAGCAGCCCGCCCATTGCGGGCTTTTTCCGGAAACCTCTTGTTCCTTGATTGTTATGGTGTATTTGCGGTTGAGAAGCGCTGCGAGTTCATTGAACTCCTTTTCCCGCTCGGTCAGGCTGTCCAGATACATATTCCGGCTCATGGTGTGGAATACAGCCTGCAGATACTCATACAGCTCGGCTTTATAGGTGTTGGAAATATTGACGCGGTCTTCTTCGGACGGCCACGGGTATTTTGACAGCTTTCCGTTTTTATCGTAAGCATCGATCCAGGATTCCCAGTCACTTCCCGCAACTTCCCAATACTCGCGGGTATAGCGGTCTACCTCGGCAGTCATCATGTCCAGCGCTGCTTGCGGGTCTGATTTGTTCTCCTTGTACATCTTTTCAAAGAGCTTCAGCCAATCCCTGACTTTACGTTTGTTTTCGGGACGGCTGTAATATGCGTCGTACATATTTTTCGTGCTTTGATACTTGTTATCGATGGCAAAGGTGCTGACCTCGGTCAGCGCAATATCAATCACGCCGACGCCAACATATGCCAGCTGGATTGGCTCCGTGGCAAGGTTTAACGCCAGATTCAGAACTGACTTCATGCCGCTTATGGAAGCTGCCTTGCTGTCCAGTCCGTTATTGTAGGCGTCAAAAGCAAACTGTGCGCACGAGGTGGTAACTCCCAGCATGGTCAGAGAATTGCCCAGTGGAGAGCTGATAAGGTCATCATATGCGCCGCCCAGAGTCAGCAGTGTGGGTACTGATGTGGCGGTGAAATATTCAAGCGTGCCGGTCGCTCCCAAAAACGAGCCGACGACATCCTCCTGCCACGAAGCACCCTGCGCGGCATAAGCCTTCAACACCGCCTCCGCCTGCACCGTGGTCATATAAGCGGCGTAGACATTTACATCCGAGATATACGCGCTGCGTTTGGTCGGATTGATTATCTTGAATACGCTGTAGGTGGAAAGATGATCGGTGATGATACGAACCTCGTTGGCCTCGGTATCCACCGTGTAGAAAACATCCTCCCATTTCCCGGCCTTTTCATTGAGATACTTGCCGCAGACCGAAAGGATTTCCTCATCCTCCTCAAGCCCTTTGTCGTCATACGGCAATGTTAATTCGATAGCGCCGCCGGGCTGACCGGAGGGCAGCTTGAAATCGTAAGCGTAGATTTCAATGTCATCATCAACCGGGGCGGGCTTTACCTTTTTAATTGTTATCTTGTCGCCTTCCTCCAGCAAGCATCCGGAATCCACCGATGCATC
>JAKPKE010000244.1 GCA_029553855.1 Bacillota bacterium
TTGGCAATGGCGGTGTTGATTGTTGTTTCCACGACAGCCTGCTTTAATAAGGGCAATGCAGCCCAGGAGAGGATCAAACCGGTCAAGACTGTAGAAGTAAAGGAGCAGGAAAGCCCCGCCATAATCAGCTATTCGGGGATAGTAGGCCCCAGTGAGCTTAAGAAGCTTGCCTTCAAGAGTACCGGCAGGGCGGGTAAGATTCATGCCAAAGAAGGGCAGTATGTAAAAAAGGGAGATATGCTGATGGAGCTGGAGAGCCAGGATCTGCAGTATGCCCTGGCAGCATCAAAGGGTCAATTGGGTGCCGCTCAATCAGCTTATGAAAAAGCGTTAAACGGTGCATCCCCGGAGGAACTCAGGAATGCAGAATTAAACGTAAAGAAGGCTCAGGATGCCTATGATTACGTGATTAGCAATTGCAAAAAAGTAGAGGCCCTGTACAACAGCGGGGCCATACCCAAAAATGAGCTTGATAAGGTAAAGCTTGAAGCGGATATCAAGGAGTCGGAGTACAATCAAGCCAGGGAGCTTCTGAACCAGGTGAAAAACGGTGCCAGAAGCGAGGACAAAAAAGCACTGCTTAATCAGCTGGAGCAGGCAAAGGCGGATTATGATTACAAAGCGGGCCTGCTCAAAGATGCGGTCATGGTATCCGATATTGAAGGATATGTGGTGGATATATTGTACGAGAAGGGTGAACTGGTGCCGGCAGGCTATCCTGCAGTTGTAATAAGAAACAAAGGTATTGTGGTAAATGTCGGGCTTGCAGAAAAAGATTACAGCAGAGTGATTATAGGCACAGAAGCAAATGTGATATCCGGGGATAGAATAATTGAGGGGACAGTTACGAATATATCCCAGGTGCCTGACGCCCAAACCAGGACTTATGACACTGAAATAACCATTGAAGACAGCCTCAATCTGGGTGCTGTAGCAAAGGTTGAAATAATAACAGGAAATGAAAGCGGAATATGGATACCTCTGACTTCAATGCTCTCTGATGGAACGGACTATGTATATTTAGCCAAGGGAAGCATAGCTGAAAAAAGGGAAGTCGTTATTGAAGGCATAACCGGAAATACGGCAAAGGTAAAAGGGCTTAAACCCGGAGAACAGCTTGTGGTTGAAGGGATGAAAAGGTTAAGGGCTGGGGACGGAATCTCAGTATTAAAATAATTTGAGGTGCAGTCATGAAAAAAGGAATAGTATATGCCGCAGTAAAGCATAAAAAAATAACATTATTCATAGTAGCGTCTCTTATGGTTTTAGGGTTGTACAGCTATTATATGCTTCCAAGACAGGAGTATCCGGATATAACTCCTCCTGTAGCTGTAATGACAACTATATATCCGGGGGCGTCCCCCGTCGATATGGAAAGACTTATTACAAGCAAGATTGAAAACAAAATAAAGGAGCTTGAAGGCTATGATTATTCTGATTCAACCTCGAAGAACAGTGTTTCAATAGTGGTGCTGAGGTTGGAGAAGGGTACGGATATTGATAAGTCATTGACTGAGCTTAGGAGGAAGATGGAGGATCTTCAGGCTGAACTGCCTCAGGGCAGCGGAGAGATTGATATAAATACCGATTTAATTGATACGGCGGGGATGATAATAAGCATGTCCGGGGACAGCTACAGTTATGAAGAACTGGCCTCCTATGCGGAAGAGTTGAAAAGCGATTTAAGTTCGGTTTCTGGGGTGTCTCGATTTGAGGTTGTGGGAAAGCAGGAAAAAGAAGTAAAGATAGAAGTTGATGCATATAGGCTTGATTATATGGGCCTTTCCATGGGGGATTTGGGGAACATAATTTCTGCGCAGAACATAAGGATTCCCCCGGGGCAGATAAATGACGGAAATACAAAAATAGATGTCAGTGTGCCTGCGGCATACTCCTCTGTTTCGGATATAGAAAACACAGTTATTGCTGTGTCTCCGGAAAACGGTTCTGCAGCAAAAATAAAGGATATTGCTACGGTATCAATGGATTTGGAGGAAGCGAATTATAAAATAAAACATAATGGCAAAAATACAGTGCTTCTTACCGGCTATTTCAAGGAAAACATGAATGCAGTGCTTGTGGGAAAGAATGTGGAAAAAATCATTGACAAATTTAAGAACAGGCTGCCCCAGGATATAATATTCGATAAGGTTTTGTTTGAGCCTGAGGATATAGGGAAGTCAATAAACAATTTCGTGCTGAACCTGCTTGAGGGTGTTCTGTTTGTAGTCATTGTGGTATTTGTCAGTATGGGAATGAGGAATGCGCTTATTGTTTCAACTGCAATACCTGTTTCCATGATAAGCACTTTTATCTTCATGTATATTGCAGACATCAAACTGCATCAGATATCTGTGGCGGCACTTATTATAGCCTTGGGGATGCTGGTGGATAATGCAATAGTTGTAAGCGACGCAATACAGGTAAGAATAGATCTGGGTCAGGAAAAAATGGAAGCCTGTGTGGAAGGGGTAAAAGAAGTAGCTATTCCTGTCTTTACATCCACCCTGACTACTGTGGGGGCATTCCTGCCTCTTATGCTGATGACTTCGGTTGCCGGTGAGTATGTAAGAAGCATACCCCAGATTATAATGATTTCGTTGTCATTGTCCTACCTGGTAGCACTTTTTGTTACGCCGACAATGGCTTATATATTTTTCAAGCCGGGACATGACAAAGAAAGGGCATATAAAATAAAGGGATTTTTCGACAGGCTGCTTCAGCTTGGAATGAAGAAAAAGAGGACTGTTGTAGCTTTGTCGATACTGGCTTTTACAATTACTATTGCCGTTGCTCTGATCCTGGGGCTTCAGTTTTTCCCTAAGGCAGATAAAAATATGATTTATATAGATGTAAGGACCGAACAGAATACAGACATAGGAAAGACAGAGCAGCTTATGGAAGAGGTCGCCGTTATTCTGCAGCAGCAGAAGGAGGTAATAAGCCTTACTGCTGCCATAGGGGGTGGACTTCCCAAGTTTTACAATGCAACCCCGATATATACAAAATCCCAGGATTTCGGACAGTATCTGGTAAGGCTGGATCTGAAGAAGGATGGTCGCTTCAGGAACAATACACAGTTTGTCAGCTATATACAAAAACAATTGAACGACAATGTTTCAGGGGGGATCGTAACTGTAAAGGAATTGGAGCAGGGTGACCCCATAGGCTCCCCTGTCACTGTCAGAATAACCGGCAGAGATATCGAGAGGCTTGGAGAGGTTTCGGAACAAATAAGAATGGCTCTTTCGGGCATTGAAGGGGCAATGAATATTGATGATGATTTTTCGGACAGAGTATACAAATTCAGCATAGGTATTGAAAGCGACAAAACAAGCATTTCCGGCATAACAAATTATGATCTGCAGAATGAGATAAACATATTGCTGCAGGGCAGAACCGTATCGGTATTCAGAAAGGACGGCAAAGAATATGATATAGTGCTTAAGGGGAACATAAAGAGCAAGGAAGATCTGGAGAACTTCAGAATAAAGTCTGCAGCTGCAGGAAATAAGGTAATATTAAAGGATCTTGCTGATGTAGGGCTTGAAAGTGAGCTGCCCTGCATCAGGAAACACGATGGAGAACTTTGCGTCACAGTGTATAGTGATGTGCAGTCAGGCTTCAGTGCGGTTGGTATTGAGGAAGCGTTGAAAAAGGAAATCAGTAAGATGGAGCTGGACGACGTCAGCATAGTATACAGCGGTGAAAAAAGTAAAATCATTCAGTATTTTGGGGAACTTGGAAACTCTTCCATCTTTGCTGTGTTTGTGATATTTATCATACTGCTTGTTCAATTTGATTCCTTTTCGCAACCCCTGATTATTATGCTTACCATACCCCTTTCAATAATTGGCTCGGTACTTGGACTTTTCATATTCAGACAAGTCCTTTCCTTCACCGCTTTACTGGGAATAGTAAGTCTCCTGGGAGTAGTTGTAAACAATGCAATAGTATTGGTGGATTATATCAATTCCGAGAGAAAGCAGGGGAAGCCTGTTGAGGAAGCATGCAAGGGCGCTGTAAATATGCGTTTTAGGCCTATTATGCTGACTACAACGACTACTGTCATAGGGCTTATACCCCTTGTAATGTCAGGCAGCCAGCTTTTCAGACCCATGTCCATATCCCTTATGTTCGGACTTATGCTGTCCACAATTCTGACCCTGGTGGTAATACCGGTGGTTTATAGCCTTACGGAGGCGAGAGTTGAAAAAGGCAGCAGTACGGGTGCTTTGGATAAATTTAACTTTTAGCGTATATATGAAGGATTGGATAGGCAGTTTCATTAAACCTGCATAGTAGTCTGTAATTCTAACCCCTGATGAGAAAAATCAGGGGTTTTGTAATTTATTTGCGAAGTGACATGAATGATTAAAAAAAATAGCATTTTAAAAGGGTTTTTCAAAGTTATTGTAGAAGTATAATTTGTTAGCGCCGAAATCGCTGCATTCTTATTGCTGGTTTTGGGGTAAGGGGTGTGATTGATTGATACAATTTAAGAACGTATGCAAAGAATTTGCAGATGGGAATAAAGTGTTAAAAAATATCAGCTTGACTATAGATAATGGGGAATTTGTTTTTCTTGTGGGCTCAAGCGGAGCCGGCAAGTCAACTATTATAAAGCTTCTTCTCAAAGAAATTGAGCCTACTTCAGGCAGTATCATCATAGGGGATAAGGACATAACAAAATATAAAAGAAGAGAAATTCCATTTCACAGAAGAAACATAGGGGTGGTATTCCAGGATTTCAGGCTTCTGGCGGAAAAGACGGTGTATGAGAATGTCGCGTTTGCAATGGAAGTCATTGAAGCCCCTCCAAGGGAGGTAAGGCGTCAGGTTCCTATAATACTGAGCATGGTAGGCCTGAGCAAGCAGTCGGGCCTTTATCCCAGCCAGCTTTCAGGCGGGGAGCAGCAGAGAGTATCCTTGGCCAGGGCAATGGTTAACAGCCCTTCAATTCTTATTGCGGACGAGCCTACAGGGAACCTGGATCCCGAAATGTCCTGGGACATAATGAAGACATTAAGTGAGATAAATCAAAGGGGTACCACAATACTGATGGCTACCCACGCCAGCGATATTGTAGACAGGATGAAGAAGCGTGTTATTGCAGTAGAAAACGGAATAATCACCAGGGACGAAATGCGAGGTGGCTATAACGGTGAAGCTTAGAACGGGCAAGTTCTTTATCAGGGAAGGGTTCAGAAGCATTAAGAGGAACAGGACAATGAGTGCTGCGGCGATAACCTCAGTAATAGCGTCGCTTTTGGTAATAGGGATATTTTTTGTTATTGTTCTTAATATAGATTTTGCTGCAACCAAGTTAGAGTCGCAAATTGAGATGATGGTATATCTGAACGATGGATTAAGCCAAAACATAATAAATACTATGAGTACCGAGATTAAATCCGTAAATGGGGTAAAATCTGTAGAGTTTATATCCAAAGCCGTTGCCCTTAAGAATCTGGAGAAAAATTGGGGTGAAAACTCATATTTGCTGGAAGGACTTGATGGAGATAATCCTCTTCCGGATGCTTTTCTTATAACACTTTCTGACCCTGATCAGGCATCCGGTGTGGCAATGTCGATATCAGCGATATCCAACATTGAAAAAGTGGTATATGGAAAAGAGGAGCTTGCAAAGCTTTTGAACACCACCTATGTTTTGAGGATGAGCAGTTTGCTGATAATACTTATACTGCTGTTTATATCGATTTTTATTATAGCGAATACCATAAAGCTTACACTTTATGCAAGAAGGCGAGAAATCGGAATAATGAAGTTCGTAGGTGCCACAGACTGGTTTGTCAGAATGCCCTTTATTATTGAAGGTATAGTAGTGGGTGTGATTGGAGCTGTTTCGGCAAGCATTATGTTGGGGGCGGCATATTATTACTGCTCCAATCTTGTGAAAAACCAGATGATAGGATTTATGTCCATATCCATTATGCCATTTAATCAGATCATCTCAAGCATGGTGGCACTTTTGATTACTATAGGGGTTGTTATTGGCGCGACTGGAAGTCTTATTTCAGTAAGAAAGTTTATTAGAGTATAGGAGGGGGCAGAAGTTGAAGGAAAGAATAGTTGCATTTCTGCTGGTACTTGCACTTTCCGTGCCTTTTGCCGGTGTATACGCGGCAGAACCGAATGAAATGGACAAGCTCCAGAAAGAGCAGGACAAGCTCGATCAACAGATAAAGAAGACCCAACAGACCATTAACCAGGTAAAGAATGAAAAGAAGAATATATCTAAGGCCATTGAGGACTTGGACCATAAGCTTAATGAAGCCGAGGATGAGCTCTCTAAGGTCGAAAGCCTTCTTTCCCAGCTGGAATGCCAGATCGCGGGTACTACCATGGAGCTGGAGAGGGCTTCAAATGATGCAAGCAGTCAGAAAGAGCTTTTGAAGAAGAGAGTAAGGGTAATGTATGAAAATGGAAATGTTGGGTACATGTCTGTAATATTGAATTCCACAAGCTTTTCTGATTTCATATCAAGGGTTGATTTCCTGAAAAAAATTATCAG
The DNA here is from genome assembly GCA_029553855.1 of Bacillota bacterium. Lineage (GTDB taxonomy): Bacteria > Bacillota > Clostridia > Lutisporales > Lutisporaceae > BRH-c25. The sequence continues at coordinate 6,533 of JAKPKE010000244.1, forward strand.
CTTCGATATGAATCTGCTTAATGATATGAAGGTCTACCGGGACTCTGTGGAAGATAAGAGAAACCAGTTGGAGTCAGAACTCGCCGAGAAAGAAAGAATCAAGAAGCAGATAGCCGATAAGAAACAACAGGTTGAAATGACAAAGCAGGATAGGGAAAAAACTCTGAAAGAGATAATCAGTGACCTTAAAGAGCTGGAGCGTCAAGAGGACAAGCTGTTGGCACAGTCAAAGGAGATTGAGAAGAAGATTGTGGCGCTGCAGTCCTCCCAGAAGTATATTGGAGGAGCTCTTGCCTGGCCGTCACCTGGATATTATAAGATTACATCATCTTTCGGCAATAGAACCCATCCGATACTTAGAAAGAAGAAGATGCACACAGGTATAGATATTGCAGTTCCAAAGGGTACCGATATAATTGCCGCAAATACGGGTAAGGTAATATACTCCGGGTATTATGGGGGTTACGGGAATACCGTAATAATAGATCACGGCGGCAAAATATCCACGCTGTATGCCCATAACAGCAAGCTCCTGGTAAGTGTAGGGGATGAGGTTACAAAGGATAAGGTAATAGCAAAGTCAGGCAGCACCGGATTGTCTACGGGACCACACTTGCACTTTGAGGTAAGGGAGAACGGGTCTCCCGTGGATCCGATGAAGTACTTGACGGGGAAGTAATACGAGATACGAGGGTTATGCCCGGAAATGAAATACGCCGATAAAGGTGTATTTTTTTTGCATAATTGACACGGAGCCTGGCAATATTATAAAATGTAAATGCAAATAGTTTGCAAAAAGGGGAACGAGCAATGAAAAAAGCAATAAAAGTAATAGTAATTTTACTAATGATCAGCATAGTACTGCCGGGCTGTTCAGAAGCAGGTGATAAGTCCGTTGATCGGGGCATAAAAATATATACCAGCTTTTACCCGATGTACTTTCTTGCAAGCAGTATTGCAGGGGATAAAGCATCGGTAGTATCCATGGTACCGGCAGGAGCGGAGCCTCATGACTGGGAGCCGACTCCCAGGCTGGCAATAGAGCTTAACAATGCAGATATACTGATATATAATGGGGCAGGAATGGAACCATGGATAGATAGTATAGTAAAAATAAT
>JAKPKE010000257.1 GCA_029553855.1 Bacillota bacterium
TCTGAAAACGGGGAGGGACAACCTTATGACCAGGGACTATGAGACCGGGGGAAACATAACAGGTATGTTAATATATATCATACAACAAACGTTATTATGTGGCCGCATAAAAACAAATACTGCAAAACCCAAAAAATAAATTAAGTAGGATGCATCTGCTTCTTTCACAAAGAATGTTTCCTATTCCGGGCCAAGTCCGAGAGAAACTGTTGTCTCCTCAACTCCATACCGGATATATTTCAATCCAAGCTGTGGATTCCGTGAGCATGCTGGACAATGTGATAAAGCAGTATAAAGGTTGAAAACTAGTGCCTGACATTTGATAAGCCGGAAGTCAGGCACTATTATTTACAAAAAAAACCACGAAGATCCGGAAGGAAAACAGGCAGCAAGGGAAGAAGTATATAGATACCTAATTATAAAAACTTTCGGAGGTTATTATGTCTGATACTTCAAGGTCGTCAAAATTTACTAACATTGTTTCAGGGGGGGCTGTTGCCCTGCTTGTAGCCATTGCTGTTATCGTATTGATTGTGATGGGGGCTTTTCGCTTTAGCAGGCCAATTCCGGCAGTAGATGCTGCAAAAACAGAAGAAAATATTGTTTTACCGGGTGAGCTGAAGGTTACCTTCCCTGAACAAGGCCAGTCCGCTGTTGGAACCGATGTTTTCGGTGTAATAGCCTCTTCGCCGGATCAAACTCCTCTGCCAATTGCCAGTGTGGCAAAAACTATGACTGCATATATAACCCTGAAAACTTACCCTTTGAAGCCCGGCGAGGAAGGGCCAAGCTTGAAGATAACTGATGAGGATGTCGCCGGTTATAAATATGCGGTAGAAAATAAACATTCTTATTTGCCCGTTGCTTTAGGGAAGGCGCTTACCGAGAGGCAGCTTATAATAGGCTTGATGCTGCCTTCGGGGAACAATGTGGCTGACACGTTAGGCCGATGGGTTTCGGGGAATGATGAGGCATTTATTAAAAAAATGAACGAAACAGCTAAAGACCTTGGGATGCTCAATACGCACTACGCCGATGCCAGCGGAGCAAATGAAGCTACTGTGAGCAATGCTGTCGATCAAATAATAATGGCACAGGCAGCCATGCAGGATCCGGCCTTTCGGGAAATAGTCGCCATGCCTGACGCGGTTCTTCCCGTTGCAGGAAAGGTATATAATGTAAATGCCATGTTAGGTAAAAATGGCATAGTAGGAATAAAAACCGGTTCCGGCGTTATTGCCGGCGGAAACTTTGTATCAGCTGCACCGATAGTAAACGGAAGTGAAAAGCATTATGTCATCGCTGCTGTGTTGGGCAGCAGG
>JAKPKE010000264.1 GCA_029553855.1 Bacillota bacterium
CAAACTCAGCCATTATCTTATCTTGTTTATTTTCTTCTTCAATGGGTAAATTTCCCCCGTCCGCCTCAGACCCGGCATTATCATTGATAAATGCCGAACACCCGGACAACGATCCGGCGCCTGCAAGTATAACAGCAGACAGAATTACTGAAATTGCTCTCAAGAACACCTTGTTTTTAACCATATTTACTCTTACAGCTCCTTGCAAACAAACTTATTTTTATACCTTATGACGCGGTAATTTCAAAATAGTTCCCCAAGGTAAATATCATATCGAATCCAAGGTATTAATGGTGCCTAATATTAAAGCTTCTACTCTAAGAATATAATGCATCCGCATTGTATATTATAGCCTGCCGGCAAAATCCGCTCCAAATCGCACACATCTTTCAATTGCTTCTTTATCCGGATTCCACAGTTCTTTTATTCCTTCACTAACCACTTCAAGCTTTGCGGCATTCAGCCTTTCATTGAGTATTGCCAGGGACTCCCCGCTCCAGCCATATGAACCAAAGGCAGCAGCCTTTTTATTCTTGAAGCCGATACCCTTTATCATATCCAGCAATCCGCCGGTTGCATGCATTATGCTTTTGTTTACCGTGGAAGAACCGAACAGAACCGCTTTGGATTTGAATATTTCCGTTATTATATCGTTTTTATCGGAATGAGCCGCATTGAAAAGCTTGACTGCCACGGTCTTATCGGCGGATCTTATTCCTTCCGCTATGGCTTCAGCCATCCTTCTTGTAGCGTTCCACATGGTGTCGTATACTATTGCAACCTGGTTCTCCTGATAATCCTTTGCCCACTCCATATACTTTTCTACTATTTGGACCGGGTTGTCCCTCCAAATGATTCCATGACTGGGGGCGATTATATCCAATGGCAGCTTGAAGCTCAACACCTCCTCAATCTTCTTCGCAACAAAGGAACTGAAGGGTGTTAATATATTGGCATAGTATTTTATTGCTTCCTGGTAAAGCTCCGCATTATCCACCAGGTCATTGTACATAAGCTCGGAGGCATAGTGCTGCCCAAAAGCGTCGTTGCTGAACAATATGTTTTCACCCGACATGTAAGTAAACATAGTGTCCGGCCAATGAAGCATCCTGGCTTCCACAAACGTAAGCTTGCTCCCGCCTATATCAAGGGTGTCCCCTGTCTTTACCTCTTTAAAATTCCAATTCTCATGATAATGGGCCTTTAGCATTTTAGCCCCATTGGCTGTACAGTAAACCGGGGTATTCGGTATTTCTTTCAATAAAAGCGGCAAAGCTCCGCTGTGGTCCACCTCGCTATGGTTGACGATTATATAGTCAATCTTTTCAAGGTCTATTTCCTTTCTAAGGTTTTCTACAAATTCCTTGGCAAAGGGTGTCCATACGGTATCAATCAATACGTTTTTCTTATCCTTTATGAGGTATGAATTATAAGAAGAACCTCTGTGAGTCGAATACTCATCCCCATGAAATCTTCTTAGTTCCCAGTCTATTTTCCCTACCCAGGCAACCTTATCAGTTATTCTGAAGCTCATATTTGCTCCCTCCTCTTTTTTTATTTAATTTTACCATATGTACCGATAATAATTACAAATTATTATTTGTTATTCAATTTCCTCGAGTGCTTTTGTATTCTTTAGAATTATCCTTCTGTGGCCAATCAGCTTAATAAGCCCCATATCCTGAAAGTTCGACAGCTTTCTGCTCAGGGTCTCCTGACTCATACCCATATAGGAGGCAAAATCCCCCTTGCTCATATTCAGTATTACTTCCCCCTTGCTATTTGACATTCTTATCAAAGCAGCGGCAAGTCTTTTTTCCACGCCGTGAAGAGTTATACCTTCTATCAGACTTTCAGCCTTTTCAAGTCTTTTGCTCAGTTCTTCCATTACTTTGAATGCAATTGCAGGATACTTTTTCATCAGCTCTTTGATTTTCTCCCCGGCTATGATACAGACTGTTGTCTTTTCCATGGCTTCCCCATTGTCGGTCAATGGAACGGGGCTGAAAAGGGAAAGTTCTCCCATGAAATCACCGGGTTCCAGTATTCTTATTACCTGTTCTTTTCCTGAATCGGATACCCTTGATATCTTCACTTTGCCTGTATGGATTACCCGGAGCTTTTCCCCCTTGTCCCCGGCCATATATATCATTTCGCCTTTTTCATAGGTTTTCTGCGAGGTTATTCCTGCCACCTCAAGCATTTCATCGGCACTAAGACTGCTGAATATGGGGACTATTTCTATACAGGTTCTTCCGTCTTTTTTATGACAATGGCAATCACAATTCACTTGCGGCTCTCTCCTTTAATAATAGCATCTTTGATTTGCCCCTGTCACCATAGGCCAGCAATCTTACTGCATTTATTACAACTAATAATACACTCATCTCATGAACAAGCATTCCAAAGGATAAATTCACGGTTTTCAGGAGCACCCCAGCCAAAAGGGTTCCTGCAACAAATAGGGCAAAATAGATATTTTGTTTCATATTTTTCACAGTGGCGCGGCTTAATCCAATTGCATGGGACAGCTTTCTTATTTCATCCGACATCAATACCACATCGGCTGTCTCCATAGCCACATCTGTCCCCGCTCCTCCAATCGCAATCCCCAGATCCGCAGATGCAAGGGCCGGCGCATCGTTTATCCCGTCCCCTACCATAGCCGCTAACCCGTACTTTTCCTGAAGTTCCTTCAATATCTTTACTTTTCCTCCGGGAAGCAGCCCTCCATAGTACTCATCTATACCGAGTCTTTCGGATATGGCCTTTGCCGTCCTTTCATTATCTCCGGTAAGCATAACGATCTTTTTTATACCCAGGTGCTTAAGGTTGGATATCAGCTTGTCGGCATCTTCTCTTACGGTATCAGCAATAGAAATAACCCCAATTATCCCTTCCGGGTCCCCGACTATGACCGCCGTTTGGCCTTGTTCTTCCTCGGCCTTGATATACCCTTCCTTTTCTCCTATTTCTATTCCGTTTTCTGCAAATAGTTTTCTGTTTCCTATTAATATGGTTTTACCGTTTATTACTGCCTTTAGGCCTTGTCCGGCAATCATATCCGCCTTTTCCGGCACTTCTGCCGCAAAACCCGAATACTCTTCCGCTTTTTTTATTATAGCCCTCCCCAGGGGATGCTCTGAATATGCTTCTGCAATAGCCGCTATCTTAATAAGTTCTTCTTCCTTCATGCCATAGGCTTTTATTTTGTTAACCGCCGGTTTTCCGATTGTAAGAGTGCCTGTTTTATCAAAAGCCAGAATCTTTATTTTTCCGAGCTTTTCCATAATCTCCCCGCCTTTGACCAGAACGCCGTGCTTTGCTCCATTGCCGATACCTGCGACAATTGAAACCGGGGTGGAAATAACCAACGCCCCGGGACAGGCTATTACCAGCAGTGTTAAAGACAGTACCAGATCCCTGGTGAATAAGAACAGTAATATTGACAGCATTATGATAAACGGAGTGTAATATTTGGAAAATCCTTCAATGAGCTTTTGAGTTTCAGCCTTCTTGTCCTGTGCTTCCTCCACCATTTGCAGTATTCTGGCAAAGGTAGTGTCTTCTCCTACCCTATCGGCCCTTACTATTAAATAGCCGGATTCTATAATGGTTCCGGAAAAAACCCCATCCTCAGCGTTTCTGGTAACGGGTATGGATTCTCCTGTTATCGCCGCTTGATTTACATATGCGGTGCCTTCCAATACCGTTCCGTCCACGGATATCTTTTCTCCCGGCCTTATTATTACCGTATCCCCCTTAATTACTTCTTCCGGGGAAACCTCCGTTTCTACGCCGTTCCTTAATACTCTGGCCGTGTCCGGAGCCAAATCAAGCAGGGCCTTTATTGAGGATCTTGTCTTTTCAATTGTTTTGGATTCAAGATATTCGCCAAGCATGAACAAGAAGGTTACTGCCGCCGCTTCCCAATATTCCCCTATAAACATGGCACCAATTACGGCTATCGATACCAATGCATCTATGCCCAGTATCCTGTATCTAAGGGAGGATATGGCATTTTTCAATATTGGGTATCCCGCAACTGCGGCGGCTGCTATCATCGTCAGGCTCGTTACAGTTTGATATCCAATTGTGTTTTTTAAGATAAAGGATATGGTTACAAGTATGCCGGAAATCAGCACCCTTTGACCCTTAGTCAATTTAACCATTCTCCCCCCTCCTTTCAAAGTCAAATGTTCATTTTTCCCCTAATACCTTATAGCCCAAAGTTTCTATTACTTTCTTTATTCCTTCCGATCCTACTACCTCTTCATCAAAGGACACCCTTGCCTTGCTGGAATTAAACAATACTTCCGCTTCTTTAACGCCTGCAGTCCTTCCCAAAGCATTTTGGATTTTTGCCATACAGCTGGGACAGGTTAAGGTTTCTAACTGATATGTTTTTGTTGCCATGATTTTTACCTCCTGATTTTTATTTTGTTGTAATTTCATTATATATATAAAGAAATCGGCAAGCTTTGACCTAAGTCAAAATTTATCAAATCGTTAATATTCTTTTTTACCCTCTTTTTGCCGATGAGATCCCGAAAAAGCTGCCGCTGATTCCCAACACAGCACCCAGAGACATGATCAATGCAATAAGGTTCACCGTCAGAGACTCGCGGGGGGGGAGAGGAATGAAAGGCAACGGGCCGATTTGCGTATATAAGTATTTTAATGCAGATACAACCAGGGCTGAGGCTATCACGCTCCCTGCCAGGGTTATTATCAATCCCTCCAGCAGATATGGAAAGGCAATGAAAATCTCCGGTGCTCCCATCAGCCTCAATGTATTTATCTGCTCCCTGTTGTCATATATACCCATTCTGATAATATGAGCAATTATTACAATAGTAGTTATTCCCACGGCAATCAAAATCAGGTATCCCAATATTTCCAGTGCTTCCGAAATGCCCCGGAGCCGCTCCAGCACCTCTCTGTTATCTCTCACATGTTCAATCCCTTCCATCCGGCTTAATTCCTTTATAATATGTTCCATTCCCTCAATATTTATATTTACCTCTATGAACGGACTGAAGGGGTTCTCGTTGAAAAATTCCAGAACCCGGGATTCTTTACCCAATATTTTCTCCATTCTGCCATAAGCTTCATCCTCGCCGACAAGCCTTGCCTCCCGTACTCCTGCAATGCCCTTGATCCCTTCAGTCAGCTTTATTGCATCAATATTGCCAAGATCCCCCTTGAAGTAGACATTTATTTCGGCTTCCTCCTGTATTGCCGCAACTACCTGATTGCTTATACACCAGCCTGAAATGACAATAGCAAGGATAAAGAAAATAAGGACGGCGCTTAAAAGAGAAAATGCATTGGACAATGGGTTTAAAAGTATTATTGTTCTTGCTTCTTTTAGAAAGTAACCAATATTATATAAAGTATTCTTCATTTGTATTTATCCCAGCCTTTCCCATTCCATGTTGCCGTTATTCATATGAATATGCCTGAAATCCTTTTCATCTCTGATTAAATGAGTTGCATGGGTTGTTACGATTACTGTTGTTTCCCTGTCTTTGAAGGATTTTAAAAGCTCAAGTATTCTTACAGCATTGTCCTTATCCAAATTGCCCGTAGGCTCATCTGCTATTATCAATGCAGGTTTTCTGGCTATCGCTCTTGCAATAGCCACTCTTTGACACTCGCCCCAGGACATATGCTCTATCAAAGAAAAGGCTTTTTGGGCCAAACCTACTTTGGCCAATGCATTACCGGCATTTTCCTTCATGGACCCATTGGGAACATCCAAAAACCTCATCCCCAACATAACGTTTTCCATTGCAGTCCTTCCTTTTATCAGTCTGAATTCCTGAAAAACCGGTCCTATAAGCCTTCTCAGTTTCCTGATGCCTGCGGCTTGTCCCCTGACAATCGGCTGCTTCAGCACCTCTAATACCCCTGCTGTCGGATATTCGTCACCCATAAAAAGCTTCAGAAGGCTGGTTTTCCCTGACCCGCTTGGGCCGGTTATATACACCAGCTCCCCAGGTTCGATTCTTAAATCGATATTTTTAAGGGCTATTGTACCTTCCGGGTACTTCAAACATACTCGACTTGACTTTATCATTGATTCCCCTCCGCATTAGAACAGCTTCAGCTTACTGATCAGCTCCAAATATCCTTCTTTTATATTCAAATCCTGTATAGTATTCCCGGCTAAAAGCGGCTTCAGGTTCAATGCCAGGCCGCCTTCACCTATTAATTCTTCGATAGACCCGGGTTCCAGGGCCATTCCGAAAAAACTGCCTTCCTGTGCCTGAAACTTGAGTATATGTCCTTCAATAATGGTAAACGTACCCGATAAAGCAAGATTCTTATCGGGCAAGGCTATTTCAACTTTTCCGGGATGAAAGGCAAACACCATATCAGGAAAGTCTGGCTGCTCCGAGATTATTTTGTTAATAATCGTGTCCTCTATAGATGCCTTTATTTCCGGAAAAGAAATGGTTATTTTCAGGGCATCCGCCGGCAAGCTGACATCCTCCATTATATGGTTAAAACCTTTTGCAACATCTGAAACCAAAGGTTTGAGTTCATTCCAGACTCCTTCTATTGCCGCTAAATAACCTTTATAATACTCCTTTTCTCCTTTGAGAGATGCCAGATATTCTTCCTTCTCAGTTTTAAGCTTATTTCTTTTAACAAGTGTTTCTCTTGACTGTTTCTGTTTTTCTTCTACCAGAAAAAGCTTCCCCGATAGCATCGTCTTTTCATTTATCAATGCTTTTCCGGATTCCTCCAATTGATTCAAGAGTTCCCCAGTGTTGTGTGTAAGATCCCGCAGTATATTTACCCTGTCAAGAAACTCGCCAAGGTTGTCTGAATCCAATATAATTTCAAGGAAGGAACCCGGTCCCATCCTCTGATAACTCTGCAGAACCCCTTTAAGACTTTCTTTCTTCTTTTCATAGGCGCGTTCCCTCTCTGCTATCGCAGCTTCCAGCTTTTCTATCTCTTTTTTCGTTGATTCTATTTCCTGCGCGAGTTCCTTTTCTTCTGCCTCCAACAGTTCAATTTCCTGGGCAAGAGTAAATAAGCCCTGCAGAATTTCTCTTTCTTCCTCTGAGATTCCATTGAGCTTTGCCTTAACCTCAAGGAACGGGTCAGCCCTGACACCTATAGTCACTGAGGAAATCATTGCCAGGATGAAAAAAGCTGTGAACCCTGCAGTGATTAATGCTCTTGTTTTTTTTATTCTCGTCATAAATGCTGCCCTCCTGCTTAATGCAATATAAACAAAACGCTTATCCATATACATATTCTAATTCTATCAGATTATCATACATTATGGAATTCTTTATGCCTGCATTACAAAAGCGATTGGCCTCACCAATCGCTTAGATTGAAGACAAAAGCACAGGTTATTATGAAGCCATGTACAGTCATGCATGCGTATACAGAAATTACATCAGCATGCCTTTGTGTCAGGACTCTTTTCCTATTACTTTTTCAGTAAAGATTTTTACAATTTCGGGGTCAAATTGCGCACCTGCATTTTTCTTAAGCTCTCCTGCCGCTTCCTCCCATGGTAAGAAGTTTCGATAGGGCCTTTTACTTGTCATTGAATCGTAAGCACATGCAACCGCTATTATCCTTGCGATCAGAGGTATCTCTTCCCCCTTTATTCCCTTTGGATAGCCCTTGCCATCCCATCTTTCATGATGTGCAAGCACAAATTCGGCTATTTCTTCCTTGTCATTCACTGATTTCAGTATTCTATACCCTATCTCCGGATGGCGCTTTATTTCATTCCACTCTTCTTCTGTAAGTTTGTCAGGTTTATTTAATATTTCCTCACAAATTGCTATTTTGCCAATATCGTGCAGCAGCCCTGCAGTTCTCAGTACGTTCAGTTCGCTTTCGCTTTTTCCCATTGCAATCCCAATGGCTTCACACAAACGACTTACCCGTTTGGAATGCTGTTCTTCTATTTTATTTTTATCGTGAAACGAATTAATTATAGCCTGCACCGCTTTTCCTTTAACGCCGGATCTTTCAGACAGCTTATTCTTATACATATTGTCTTCCGCATTTTTGAGTAATTCATTGATATCCTGGTCAACGCTCTTCTTTGTGCTCCATCCTAAAGAAATTGACAATTCCATGGATTTCAGGCATATTTCTGAACCGGACGTTTTGATCCTTTTAATTATTCTTTTTGCTTCCTCCGAATTCGTTTTAGGCAACAGGATAACAAATTCATCTCCGCCCAGCCTGGCTATGATTTCATCCTCCCTGCATTCTTTTTTAATCAGCTCCGCTGCCTTTATCAACAGATTATCCCCCTCAACATGTCCGAATGCATCATTATAAAGCTTTAAACCGTTAACATCCGCCATAATAATGGAAATAGGAAGATTCCTTTCGGTATCCAGCCTTCTCAGTTCTTCTTCAAAAAACCTTCGATTATAAAGATTTGTCAGTTGATCATGATAGTTCATATACAGTATTTCTCTTTCTGCCTTTTTCCGCTGGGAAATATCCGTATATATACCATAGCCCCGTATTATTTCATTATTCAGCTTGATAGTAATCCCTTTTATGCTTACCTCCCTGGGCTGTCCGTCTGCACCGAAACGAACCGATTCCATACTTATGTCATGGCCATTAAGCAAGTCGGATGTCAACTTATTTGCTTTGTCAAAAATTGCTTCAGATGCTACTACCATATCTACCTTTTTGCCGCGAATCTCATCTATGGTATACCCGAATAATTCAGTGAATTTCTCGTTTATATCAATTATTTCCTGATGACTGTCAAACAATATTATGGCATCAGAGGAGTTCTTGAATAAAGCTTCCAATCTCAATTTTTGCCGTTCCGCCAAACTCTCCGCCTGACTTTTCCTGGTAATATCCGAAAACATCACCGCAATTCTATCTTTTTCGGGTTTATATATGTCAACCAGCAGATATTTCTGTATATGATTTACAAATACCTCGCAACTAATCGGCTCCCCCGTCAAAGCTACTTTATTTAACCTTTCAATCCCTTCGGCGCCTGCCTGGGGCAGCAATTCGAAAAATGTACGATCAATGATTTCTCCTTTTTCTAGCCCGGCAATAAGCATGGCTGCCGGATTTGCATCAATCAAACGATAGTTTTCCGGCTCCCCGGCCTGATTGAAAATTATTTCAAGCAGCACAAATCCCTCCTGCATACTTTGAAATATCGCTTTATATTTTCTTACTTTTTTTTCTGTTGCATTTACAGTTGTCTTATAATTATAGATTCTTCCGTAAAGCATTATGATGAAAAAAAGCAGTATAAAAATAACACAGTAAAGGATTAATCCATAATTGCCTGCCGTCTGCGTTAATAGCGTGATATCCGGTGTTGCAGAAAAAAGAAGGGCTCCTGTAATTTGTTTCAAGAAACTCACTCCTGTTTGATAAGCTTCTGCGTCTTTGCTGTTATAATTCTTATGGTTCTTTGTGCCTATATAATATAATTATATAGCCCTTAGGACCTATATTTTTATATTCGACATTAAACTCAATGTTCCTTTTTTTAAAAAAGACAAGGGAGCATTTTTTTGTTTTTATAAAACAACTAAAACGCTCCCTTGTCTTTTCCTTTTTCTTCTTACTTAAAGTACTCTACGACTGCATCAGAAATACTTTTTGCAAGCCCGGCCTGCTCATTTTCATCAATCAACCATTCAAATTCGTGGGGATTCGGCACAAATCCGCTTTCAACAAGTATAGAAGGAGACCAGGTGGCTCTTATAACATAAAAATTATTGTTATGTACCCCTTTATTGTTGCGGTTTAAGGCCTTTAGGGTACTGTTGAGCATAATTTCGGCAAGGGGCTGCGCCAACTTTTCACGATAAAAAACGGAAAATCCGTCTACCCCGGACATATCAATGTTGTCTTCCATGCTGTTGGCATGAATGGATATGAACATATCGGGCTTAACATTTCGCGAAGCTGAGAGACGTTCCTCAAGAGACACATCCTCATCGGCCGTCCTTGTCATCAGGACTCTTGCACCTAGCCCTTCCAGCTCTGACTGCAATTTAAAGGCAATATACATATTTATGGTCTTTTCGGGATAATCCAGTCCCAAAGGTCCTATTGCTCCGGCACTGCTGCCCCCGTGGCCCGGGTCAAGCATTATTGTAATCCCCGCAAGGGGCAGGCTTCCATTGTTTGATTTTACAGGTCTTTTTATTTTTAATTGTAAACCATCGGGTGTTTTTTCAATAAAATAGCCTTCAATTCGTCGGTTGCTGTTTAGTGTCAAAACATATTGCACACAGCTGCCGTTTCTTGAAACCTTAATGGAAGAGAAGAGCGAATTCTCGGGCAGTATCGGCAAAGCTGCCGATGTGTCAGCTGCAACATTAAAGGTCAATGAAGCGCCGTCAAAATCTGCCGTAGCAGCAGTCGGAGAAGAAATTGCAAGCTTAAGGGCATCCCACCAATCCCCTATTGTATAATCGACACTTTTGATCATGGGGGTTTGCCGGGTTTTTGATGAGTATATTTCAATATCGTTTTTGCTTATCCATTGCCCCAGAGACAACCGGGCATAATTTCCCGTCATTCCAGTAATATTATCAACCATCCCGCTGTATAGCTCATAAACCGCTCCCTTTGAAGACGACGGTGCATTGTAGGTATAAGCAACCTTATTCCTGATTCTTGCATAAAAAGGGGAGTCTTTCATTATTACTCCTATTTTGGCCGGGGCTTTGCCGGTTTTGACAGTTCCTTTGTAATTCATTGTGTAAACGGGTGCCCCCAGGTCTATGTTTCGAGGTATACCCGTAAAGCTGGGAATTGTATAACTATACGTAAAAGTACCCTCATAAAGTCCGGGTGTTTTTGGGTCCTTGCTTGAAAGTCTCATTGAATAGCTTTTCCCATTAATCTTTACTGTTACCTTTGAGCCGACAGGCGCTTTACAAGAGAGGATCACTTTTTCTCCGGGAGTGCGGTACTCCTGATTTTGGGGGAAAACTGAAGCAGAGATAATGCCGATCTTATTCATTTTTTCAGGAGCCGCTGGGGCGGCGTCCCTATATATTGTACGGACAGCATAGGAGCCCTCCTG
>JAKPKE010000274.1 GCA_029553855.1 Bacillota bacterium
ACAGGAAGCTCCCGACTGGTGGGCACAGAGTCCCGAAAGCGGCCCGGTTACTTCCCTGACACCCGATCTTCTCTGGATTCCCGGATTTACCGAAACCCCGGCAGTAGGACCGGACTGGAACGGAAACCCCGTAGTACTCAAGGCAGGCACATACACTGTTGTATTTGCTATGGTTGAGAAAGATACCGGATTGGAAAAAGTAGCAGGCCTTATAGCCGAATAAGCAAAGTAAACTACACAAAAAGGCGGCTTTCATAGCCGCTTTTTTTGTGTCTTTATTTACTAACTACTAATACTCAAATCTGTCCATTCTCATGATGGGATTGGACCAGGCTACATTGCCGTATTTATCCTCCACTTCCACTCTGACCATATATGCGCTGCTTGACAGATTTAATGAAGCTTCGGTAAGTTTAGCAGCCGGATCGCGATAGCATTTTCCCCATCTGCTCAATGTAACGAATGTTATGGTCTTAGCTTCCGAACATTTAACAAATCCGTATCCGTCCTCGATATAGAAATCATATATCTCCGGGCCGGTAGTTGCATAAAAACTGCCCTTTCTTAAGCTTTCCAGCATGGACGGTACGGTGAATTCTTCACATTTTACCATGTTCCATCCTCCGCAATACTGTTCTCTTCTGTGCGAATCGTCGTTGGCCATTCCCCATATCTGTTTTCCCTGTTTTAACAGCATTTCCCAGTAAACACGGTCATTATCATGATTCTGCGAATATACCGTTCCCCAGTTGCATATTTCCACAATATGTGTGTCTTTTAAGAAATCGTACTGATGAGGTTCCACACGGCTCCATGTGGGATGACAATAAACTGTCAGAAGGTCCAAATCCAGCAATGTCTTTTCCAGTTTCAGCAACGATTCCTTACTCTCGGTAAAAGGTATATCCTCCAGTCTCATACCGTCATAAATCTTATCATTATCCATTGTTGTAAGTCCCAACAGGTGATGGATAGTAAGCGGGCAATTGCGATTGGAATGTAATTCCACCCCGGGAACAAGTATAAAATCATCGGTATTATACTTATCGGTCTTTGTCACTATATTATGCTCGGATAGGCACAAAAAATTGTAGCCGTGCTCTTTAAAAACATTGACAGCTTCTTCCTGAGGCAGCTGTCCGTCACTTCTTGTCGAATGTGCGTGGTAATTGGCCTTATAGAATTTGCCGTTTTCAATAAAATTGGTCAGTCTCATATATTCATCCTCATTTCACAATACATACATATGTATGCGTTTGTCAGTTATACAAGATTATACATCATGTATATGGTTTTTAGATTATTTTTTATTCATATTGATGTAAATTTATTATTCACGCATATACGCCTTAATTAACGGTAATTATGGTATAATTTTTATATCATTCAACATGAGGTAGAGACTATGATTAAATCAAAATCCGAAAATATAAAGATATTCCGCTCAAAGGATTCGGTATTCGGATATCACGGATGGCCTTCGGTATGCAGAGGTCTAAACGGTGAACTTTTAGCGGTTTGTTCCGGCAGCAGACTGGGGCATGTATGCCCGTTCGGCAAGGTACTTCTTTCACGGAGCTATGATGAAGGACGCACCTGGACAGCCCCCGAGATTATAATGGACACACCTTTGGATGACAGAGATGCGGGTATCACCGTTTTCAACAAAGACAAGATAATTGTCACATCCTTCAATCACTTTATTGAAAGACAAAGTAAATTTCCTCAAGAGGGCTTTAAACTTGCCATGAGAGATGCATATTTCTCCAATAATCACATCACAAAGGAGATGGAAAAGAAATATTACGGCTCCACATATGTTATATCGGAGGATAAAGCTCTTTCATGGAGCGAGGTTATGCATGCACCGGTAACCTCCCCGCACGGACCGACCGCCTTGAAAAGCGGCGGACTTATATACATGGGCAATTACAAAGAAGCCGATGAGAATCCCGCCAAATATGATAAAAAACTGACATTCGAAAAAGAGCTTTTAGTCTTTTACAGCAAAGACGGTATCAAATGGAACTATCTTTCGTATGTCCCCTATGTGACAGAAGAAGGATATGAGTATTATCATTGCGAACCGTATATTCTGGAACTGAAGGAAAAACTTGTGGCGTTTATAAGGGTACAGAGAGGCCTTTTCGCAACTTTTATGACCCAATCATATGACCAAGGCAAAACATGGTCCAATCCCGTAAGAATCAACAAACACGGCTCTCCCCCGCATGCTCTTTTACACAGCAGCGGCGCGGTTATATTGACATACGGTTACAGAGAAAAGCCTTTCGGACAAAGGGCTATGATTTCTTATGATAACTGTAAGACCTGGTCAGAAGAAATAATTCTTCGAGATGACGGACCGGACAACGATCTGGGATATCCGGCTTCGGTGGAATTGAAGGATAACAGTATTTTAACGATATATTATCAGAAAGAAACTTCCGATTCTCTGTGCGAAATATCGGGAACAATATGGAAGTTACCGTAAAAATAGGAGGGTACTATGGCGCTGCAAAAATATATAGTAAGTAAGGACGATCGGATATATGAAGCATGGCCGGACATTATTTTAACTAAAAGCGGAAAGCTGATATGCGTATTCTCCGAGTGCGAGCACCACGGCAACAGAGATAATGCAAGAATTGTATACTGTCAAAGTACCGACCGCGGAAAGACCTGGTCAGAAAAGATAAATCTTACAACAAAAGGTACAAAAGAAGAGTTCTTTAACTGTGCACGCATTTGTGTAATGCCCGATG
This sequence comes from Bacillota bacterium, assembly GCA_029553855.1. Classification (GTDB taxonomy): domain Bacteria; phylum Bacillota; class Clostridia; order Lutisporales; family Lutisporaceae; genus BRH-c25. The sequence goes on from JAKPKE010000274.1 coordinate 2,766, forward strand.
ATTCATTGATTATTGTTGCCGACTACATTTTCGGTAACGAAAACCATAAAGCACAGACATTTATATGGAAATCGTTTGATGACGGCATTACA
>JAKPKE010000085.1 GCA_029553855.1 Bacillota bacterium
CAGACTTTTTATTCTGATTTTTTAGCCTTTGCGGCCTATATATAATAGTCATGCTCTTATTTTAACAGCTACTTTGATTGTCAACATATAGAATACATTATATATATTAATATGTTCTTATATATTTATACTACAATTGAAAACCCCTTTTAAAGGGGTTTCCATGCTTGGATTTTTTGTTTTTCAAATTACTTAATTTCCGCTGTAGCGCCGACTTCTTTGAATTTGGCAACCAGTTCTTCGGCAGCCTGTTTGGATATAGCTTCTTTGATTGTACTGGGAGCATTATCCACGAGGTCTTTTGCTTCTTTAAGTCCCAAACCTGTAGCTTCTCTGCACACCTTGATAACCTTAATCTTTTCCGGCCCTATCTCCTTAAGCAATACGTTAAACTCGGTCTGCTCTTCCACTTCTTCAACAGCGGCTGCGGGACCTGCTGCTGCGGCTGCTGCTACGGGAGCTGCAGCGACAACGCCGAACTCTTCTTCCAGAGCTTTAACCATATCGGCAAGCTCCAGTACCGTTAATGTTTTGATTTCTTCTATTAATTTTGTTATCTTTTCACTCATTGTAATTATCCTCCGATTATTTAATTTCGCTTATGCAGCGGTTTCTTCTTTCTTTTCCATGATTGCCTTAAGAACCAGTGCCAATGAAGTAATAGGCGCTTTCATACCGCCCAACAACATAGCAAGCAAATCATTCTTGGCAGGAATCTTGGCGTATGCCTGAATTCCGTCAACATCTACTATCTGATCACCAATAGCACCGGCTTTGAGCTGAAATTTGGAATAATCTTTCATGTTGGCATACTTAGCCGCCATTTTTGCAGCCATAATCTCATCTTCGCTCATAGCAACTGCAGTGGGCCCTTCCAAATGAGGTATCAATCCCTCATATTTGGTGCCTTCCATAGCTTTAATAAGAAGCCTGTTTTTGATGACCTTATACTCGATATCAGCTTTTTTCATGTCAGAACGCATTGCGGTATCCTGAGCAACCGTAAGTCCTCTGTAATCAACCAGTATGACTGATCCCATGGACAACAGCTTTTCTCTCAATTCCGCCTGTTGCTGTTTCTTGACTTCCAATATCTTTTCACTAGCCATTATTTACCTCCTTATAAAAAATCCTCGCATACTGCACGCATACGAGGATTGGATAATAAATCAATCTTGTATCTTCCTCGGCGGGATTTACGCTTTTCTTACGAATTGCACCTGCTGTCTGCGGCAGATTTACTTTATTTACTTTTCATTACGGATATAATCCGCAACTTTTCCAATAATAAGCCAAAAGCTCTTACAAGTCAAGTACTTTCTGTACATTTACCTTGATTCCGGGGCCCATGGTCGAAGCCAATGTAATACTCCTCAGATATTGTCCTTTTGCTGCGGCCGGTTTTGCCTTAATAACCGCATTCATAAGTGTTCTGAAGTTGT
>JAKPKE010000296.1 GCA_029553855.1 Bacillota bacterium
CATGTTCATGGAAATGTTTGATATTGAAGCTCATATAGAAAAAATCAAGAAGGTGTATGGAAACAGGAAGAATCTGATGATTGAGACCATGAAAAAGGAATTCCCCGAAAGCACGACTTTTACAAATCCAGTCGGCGGACTTTTTGCATGGGCTACCTTCCCGAAAGAGATTGACGCAGCTGTGCTGCTGAAGAAAGCTTTAGAGCAGAAGGTTGCCTTTGTGCCCGGCGAAACTTTCTATCCCAACGGCGGCAATGCCAATCATGCAAGACTGAATTATTCCTGCATGCCGGAAGACAAGATAGTCGAAGGTATAACAAGGCTGGGGAAAACATTGAAAGCAATGTAAATATATGTAGGGGCGATCATCGATCGCCCTTTTCCATGAATAACAATGTAACAAAATTGTTAAAATATAACGTGCTATATGGCAAAAAAACCTTTCGGATAGTATAATAGGCTTAACCTTATATGGTACTATACAATAAGACGCTAAAAGGAGGAAGGTTATGGAAAAATGGGTTTGCACAGTATGCGGATATGTCTATGATCCCGAAGAAGGAGATCCGGACAGCGGAATTGCTCCGGGCACTGCTTTTGAGGAAATACCCGAGGATTGGGTATGTCCGTTATGCGGAGTCGGGAAGGATGAATTCGAGAAAGAATAAAGAGACTGAGTGAACCTCAGTCTTTCTTGTCGTATAGGAAAGTATAACTTTCCTATACGACAAAAACCCTTAATTTAAGTGCCCGCGCCAGAATTTTCTCGCACACTCGAAAAAGGCGCATGGGTGGCAAATGCGGCGAAGCCGCCTTTGTTCCTGTATAGAAAGAGGAGGCAAAAAATGAGCTCAGGGATAAAAAGGTATAGGACTCCCAAAAATGATAAACCTATAATTGATGCGGCCATTTGCGGTGACGCTGATGAGTGCTGTTTTATTGAAGCTGAGAGGGAGCGTTCCGTTGAAAGTCTGAAAGCTCATTTAAGCGAGCAGCGCCATGATTTTTTTAATCTGCTCCAGGTATTATACGGTTATACGCAGCTTAAGAAGCCGGATAAAGTATTGGAACATATTACGGACTATTGCAGACAGATGGAGAATATTGGCAGGCTATACAACTGTAAATGTATAAAACTGGCCGATCTACTTTACACTAAGGGCAAAGAAGCAGATAGTATCGATCTTAATTTTGAAACCAGTGTCAATGTCAGCTTCAATACTGTTGTGAGGATGATTGATATCGATACTGTACTAAATGCTGTGGATAATATAATATCAGCTTTTTTCTATGCACTGGAAAAAGAGGGCAGTAAAAATGCTCATGTTATTCTTAACCTGAAGGAAAACGCAGATAACTTCCGTATGGAGATATACTGCATGGAGATAAAGAATGGACAGTTTGATGCAATAGACTCAATTATTCCGAAACAGGAAATATATTGGGAGAAGACTGCGAAGCAAATAATGTGCTTCGATAGTATTATAAAGTATTGTGATAATAACGGGTTAGAAGGAAAAATGCTAAAAGAAGATTCAACATTTGTTTTAAGCATTTATAAATGATTGGAGAATAGTTATGTTTATTGATAAGGCAAAAATATATGTAAAGGCAGGAGACGGAGGGGAAGGCAGAATATCCTTCCGAAGAGAAAAATACGTTCCTAACGGCGGTCCGGACGGCGGGGACGGCGGTGATGGCGGAGATATCATATTTATTGTAGATGAAAACATGAGGACCCTGATGGATTTCAGGTATAAAAGAAAGCATATTGCCGGAAACGGAGAAATTGGGGGAAGCAATAGATCTTCAGGAAAAAGTGCCGATAATTTATACATAAAGGTTCCTGCGGGTACAGTACTTAGGGATGCTGAGACCGGAGCTCTTCTAGGAGATCTGAAAAATCCGGGGGACAACGTGACTGCTGCCAAAGGAGGAAATGGAGGGAAAGGGAATCAGCATTATGCCACACCGACAAGGCAGGCACCAAGGTTTGCACAGCCCGGGAAAAAAGGCACGGAAAGATGGGTCGATATGGAGCTTAAGCTCCTGGCTGACGTGGGACTTGTAGGTTTCCCCAATGTAGGAAAGTCGACATTACTATCCATTATAACATCCGCAAAACCTAAAATTGCTGATTATCATTTTACTACTCTCACCCCTAATTTAGGAGTGGCCGATCTGGGAAACGGAAGAAGCTTTGTAATTGCAGACATCCCCGGGCTTATTGAAGGTGCTCACAGCGGGACCGGATTAGGGCATGATTTTTTAAGACATATTGAAAGAACGAAGATACTGATACATCTTCTGGACGCCTCGGGATTTGAAGGAAGAGATCCCCTTGAGGACTTTAACAAAATCAATGAGGAGCTTTCACTTTATAGTGAGAAGCTCTCAAATAAGCCTCAGATTATTGCCTGCAACAAAATGGATATCCCCGAAGCTAAGGAAAACTACAGCAGATTGGCTGAGGAGCTGGGCAGTAAGGGCTATGATGTATTACCGATTTCTGCGGCAACCGGAGAGGGGATAAAGCCGCTTATGGATAAAGTCAGCAGCTTGCTTGAAAAAGCAAAAGATGTTGAGGAACCGGTTGAAGAAATCGCTGATCTGGTGTATCATAATAATACTACCCATAAGTTGTTTACAATAAGAAAGGAAAACGGGGCATTTATTGTGGAAGGGGAGCTGGTTGAGCAGCTGCTTTCATCAGTTAACCTGAACGATAGCGACTCTGTAAAGTACTTTCAAAAGATACTTAGAAAGAAGGGTATCATAGATGAATTAATACAATTGGGCGTTACAGATGGTGATACGGTTAAAATGCAAGATTGGGAATTTGAATATTTCGAATAATGAACTGGAGGTCAATTATAGGAAATGGACTGCATGCATTGTGAAAATTGTAAGCAGAATACCGCGACATATTTTTGTCTGGCAAAGAACGAAATAATAATTAACGAGAGCTATGTAATCAGTGCTGAAAAGAGTAGAAAGGGCTGGAAGAAGGGCGATCCTGAGTATGAAACCCATCGAAGAAAACTGAAAAAGGAAATTGAGGTATAAATGGTGGCAGACATAGTCTGTCTTTTAAGTGCGGGGGGTGTTTTTGTGAAAAGAAAAGTAGCCGCAATAATCAGTGTTTTACTTGTAATAGCCTTTCTTATGACAATTATTGCTCCTTTTTTAAAATAAATGAAAAAATAGATAAAATAGACAAATAGATAAAATAGACGTTGACATCTTGATGCAGTGTGTTATAATTTTAGAAACAAATAAATTCGGGACATTATCGATACGGAGATTTGTGTAATGGATAATTTGTTAGGGAAGAGAACGAGCGGAATATATTACTTTAACTTTAGCTGGGGCTATTATTTTAGCGTTGGCTATTTCGCATGCAAAAAAGAATACGTTCATTTTCCTAATGAGTTAAGAATTTAATGCACTTTATATGTAAACCCATGTATTTATGAATAAACAACTACTGTAAATAAGGCTCATTAGGGCCTTATTTTTCTTTATTCAGGGTTTATATGGCTTCGTCTCGAAATATAGGAAGGCACAAGTAAAATAAAAGGAGGATAATAATGGTGGTAGTAATTAGAGCAGATGCCCCAAGGCAGGAAGTTGAAAAGATAAAGGAACGGCTGGAGACGGCAGATTGCAAGGTGAGCTTAATGGAGGGCAAAGACTATTGTGTACTTGGTGTTATAGGAGACACATCCGGTATAGACGTGAATGAGGTTGCAGCCAATGAATATGTGGAAAAGGTCATGAGGGTTCAGCAAAGCTATAAGCTTGCAAGCAGAATGTTCCATATGAATGATACTGTGATAAGGGTAAGGGATAAGGTCATCGGGGGACAAGAACTGGCTGTAATAGCAGGTCCCTGTTCCGTAGAGAATGAAGCCCAGATATTGGAACTGGCGAAAAAAGTGAAGGAATGCGGGGCAGGATTTTTAAGGGGAGGAGCATTTAAGGCTAGGACTTCTCCGTATAGCTTTCAAGGCATGAAGCTTGAAGGGCTTGAGCTTCTTAAGCATGCCAGGGAGGAAACCGGGCTTCCGATTGTCACAGAGATAATGTCGACTGATATGATTGAGAAATTTGAGGAAGATGTGGATATAATACAGGTAGGCGCAAGAAACATGCAGAACTTCGAGCTTTTGAAGGAGCTTGGAAAGGTCACAAAACCAATACTTTTAAAGCGGGGGTTGTCTGCGACGATAGAAGAACTGCTTATGTCGGCGGAATATATCATGTCCGAAGGGAACAGCAATGTAATACTTTGTGAAAGAGGAATAAGAACCTTTGAAACCTATACAAGAAATACCCTGGATCTTAGTGCTGTTCTTGCAATCAAAAAACTCAGTCACTTGCCTGTTATTGTTGATCCAAGCCATGCATCAGGCTTGTGGTGGATGGTCGAACCCCTGGCAATGGCATCTGTAGCGGTGGGTGCCGATGGAATTATGGTAGAAGTCCACAATGACCCGGAAAATGCCAAGTGCGACGGACAGCAGTCTATTAAGCCCGAAAGATTCAAGACACTGATGGAGGATGTAACTGCTATGGCAAGGTCACTTAGGAGGATTATGTAAAGAACGGATTAAATGATTAATATTTTATCGCATATATCATTTGGGGGGAGTTTGAATTGGAGGAAAGTGACTTTAGAAAGAATATAGCAATTGCAGGCCTGGGGTTGATAGGCGGTTCCTTTGCAATGGCATTGAGACAGCTTGGGGCAGGAAGAATATTCGGAATTGATACGGACAAGGAAGTGTTGAAGAAAGCGGCAGACCGCAGAGTAATAGACGGAGGCTTTTCTGATGCCAAAGAAATATTAGGCAGATCCGATATGGTTATAATAGCTCTTTACCCAAAGGATGCAATCGAATTTATTAAAAATAATTCAAGATATTTTAAGCCTGGAGCGTTAATTACCGATACCTGCGGAATAAAACAGCCTATAATCGATGCTGCAAAAAGAAATTTGCCGGAAAATGTTGAGTTTATAGGCGGGCACCCAATGGCAGGCAATGAATTCAAAGGCTTTGACGTTGCATCAAAGGAACTTTTTTTAAATACTAATTATATTATTACGCCTCATGAAAAAAACAGCGAAAAGGGTATAAATACTGTGGAGAAGATAGCTGCCGCAATAGGCTGCAAATGTGTGACCAGGATAGAAGCAGAGGTCCACGATCGTATTATATCCTTTACCAGCCAGCTCCCGCATGTAGTTGCCATATCATTTGCCAATCTCGCGACGGAGGTATCGGGTATGAATGCTTTTACCGGGCGCAGCTTCACGGATATAATCAGAGTGGCGGCATTGAATAAGGAGCTTTGGAGCCAAATATTCATGATGAATAAAATGAATATTATTGATAGAATTGAAGATATGGAGAAAGTGTTGCAGAAACTGAAAAATGCAATAAATGAGCAGAACGAAGGCGGCCTGAAAATACTGTTTAGCAATGCGGAAAAAGGCAAGAGGGAGATAGGATAGATGGGAACTCTTGAAATTTTTATAAAAAACAAAGATGTGAAATATAAAATCCGGATAGAAAAAGGTGCCCAGAAAGAGCTTTATGAATATGTTGCAGAGAGATACGGGGGCAAGAAGGCCGCCGTAATTACCGATAATAATGTAAATAAGCTTTACGGAGCTTCATTATATAAAGGGTTAATCGAGTCAGGAGTGAAATGCAGGATTATATCGATTATCCCAGGTGAAAAAAGCAAAACATTGGGGGTTCTTGCCGATATATATAAGGAGCTTACCGATTTCAATATAAACAAGGGAGATATTATCATTGCTTTCGGCGGAGGAGTAGTAGGGGATCTGGCGGGCTTTGCGGCGTCTACATATTTACGGGGTGTTCCATATATTCAGCTTCCGACAACTTTGCTTGCACAGGTAGACAGCAGCATCGGCGGCAAAACTGCAGTTGACCTGCCAATGGGCAAGAACCTGGTGGGCAGCTTTTATCATCCTGAAATTGTATTTATTGATACTTTATATATTAATACACTTGAAGAAAGGTATCTGAGGGACGGAATGGCTGAGGTTATCAAGTACGGATGCATAAAGAATAAAAGGCTTTTCGACAGGCTTATGAATTACAGGAACCTTAAGCAATGCGTCAGCGATATGGATGAGCTGGTGTACTCCTGCTGTTCAATAAAGAAAGCCGTTGTAGAAGCTGATGAAAGGGATACGGGGGAAAGGCTGATTCTCAATTTTGGACATACCTTAGGGCATGCAGTGGAGCAATATTACAACTATGAGAAATATACCCACGGAGAGGCTGTTGCAATGGGCATATCGGAAATTACAAAAAGAAGCGAGTTACTGGGACTGACGGAAAAGGGTTCTTCTGCAGCTATAACAGAGGCCTTGGAGAAATATGGCCTACCTTTCCGGATTCCTGCTGCAGATAAAAAAGAACTGGCTAAGGCAATCAGTCTGGATAAAAAATTCAAAGGGAACAGTATCGGCATCGTTTTACTGAGCAGGCTGGGGGCTGCATTTGTAAAAGAAATAAAGGGAGAAGAAGTAGAAGACTTCATATGGGGGGAGGTGCCTGAATGAAGGAAGTGACCATATTTCCGGGCAGCCTTGCCGGCAGAATTTGCGTACCTGCCTCAAAAAGCATGGGGCATAGGACGGTAATATGCGCCGGGCTTTCAGAAGGGATAAGTACTATTAATAATGTAGGTGCATCCCAGGATATTGAAGCGACATGCGAAGCTATGGAAAATTTCGGAGCGTCCTTCGAAAAAAGAGAATCTTCGCTTAAAATAATGGGGAGTACTGCCTTAAAACTTAAAAATCCCGGAATAAACTGTTATGAATCGGGTTCCACCTTAAGATTTATTATACCGATTGCAGCTTTGACGGATGAGCCCGCCGCTTTTTATGGGAAAGGGAGGCTGATTGAGAGAACTCTTGTGCCGTATTACAATATTTTTGAGGAGCAGGGTATTAAATACGACACTGATGACGGAAAGCTGCCTCTGCATATTAACGGCAAATTGGCTCCGGGAGATTTTAAGATTGCGGGAAATGTAAGCTCCCAGTTCATAAGCGGCTTGATGTTCGCCCTGCCTCTTCTGAATGGGGACTCCAGCATATCGGTCACTGGCGAATTAGAGTCAAAACCTTATGTAGATATGACAATAAAGGTTTTGGATGACTTTTCAATACATATAGAAAACTGCGGCTACAGAACTTTTAAAATAAGCGGGGGGCAGAAATATAGGGCGACGGAGTATACCCTCCCGGGAGATTTTTCTCAGGCCGCTTTTTGGCTGACTGCCGGGACTTTAGGGTCAGATGTGGAATGCAGCGGCCTTGATATGAATTCCATTCAGGGTGACAAATCAATAATAGACATTATTGGGGAAATGGGCGGCAGAATAGTTGCAGATAAGGATATTTTCAGGGCAATCCCGGCCGATACTAAGGGAATAGCAATTGATGCTTCCCAGTGCCCGGATTTGGTTCCGATATTGGCGGTATTGGGAGCGTTAAGCCGGGGGAGAACCGTAATAGCAAAGGCCGGACGTCTTCGCCTCAAGGAATCCGACAGGTTGAAAGCCGTCAGCAGTGAGTTGAACAAGATAGGAGCCTGTATAAAGGAAATGCGGGATGGTCTTGTCATAGACGGAAGGGAAACCCTCAAAGGGGGCAAAGCAGAAAGCTGGAATGACCATAGAATTGCGATGGCATTGGCTATTGCAGCCACAAGGTGCGAAAAACCGGTAACAATAAGCAATGCTGATTGCGTTAAAAAATCCTATCCGGATTTCTGGGAACATTATAAAGCATTGGGGGGAAAAATCGATGAGCGGAATATGGGGTAACAAAATTAAAATATCGATATTCGGGGAATCCCATGGGAGAGCGGTAGGAATAAACATAGACGGCTTAAAGGCTGGAATTCTCCTTGACATTGATTACATAAAAAATGAAATGCGAAGGAGGGCACCGGGAGATAATGAATTTTCCACACCCCGCAAAGAAAAGGACGAATTTGTGATATTGAGCGGTTTTTTTGAAGGCAGAACTACGGGCGCTCCTCTATGTGCAATTATATATAATGACGATAAAAAAACTGAAGATTATGAAAAACTCAAGAATACAATGAGGCCTTCACACGCCGATTACACAGGATATGTGAAATACAACGGATTCAACGACTATAGGGGCGGAGGCCATTTTTCAGGAAGGCTTACTGCACCGTTGGTTTTTGCAGGCGCAATATGCAAACAGATTCTGAAAGCCATGGGAATAACTATAGTCAGTCACATAATCAGCATAGGGGAAAAGAAGGACAAACCCTTCGACTCCGTTAATATTGAGGAAGATGTACTAAAAATAATGGAAAATAAAGATTTTCCGGTATTGGATCAACAGAGCGGATTTCTCATGAAAGAGGTTATTGCCGGGGCAAAGGGACAAAAGGATTCGGTTGGCGGTGTTGTAGAAACTGCAGTTCTAGGCATAGGGCCGGGAATCGGAGAACCTTTTTTTGATTCGGTAGAGAGCATCTTAGCCCATCTTATTTTCTCAATTCCGGGAGTAAAGGGACTGGAGTTTGGTGCAGGCTTTGATATATCAAGGATGCATGGTTCAAAGGCAAATGATGAATATTATTTGGACAATGGTCTGGTTAGAACATACAGCAATAATAACGGGGGAATACTGGGAGGGATAACTGACGGAATGCCGATAATATTCCGGACTGCCTTTAAGCCGACGCCTTCAATCGGGAGACCGCAGAGAACAATAGATATCGAGACAAGGAAAAATGTTGAAATAGAAATACGGGGAAGACATGATCCTTGCATTGTGCCAAGGGCAGTACCTGTAGTAGAGGCTGTTACAGCTATTGCTCTTCTTGAACTTATTACCCGGAGTGAGTCGAAATGCATTTAGAGGGGGCGTATCAATATTGAACGAAATTGATTACTTAAGACAAAAGATAAATGAAATTGATGAAGAGCTTGTAAGTCTTTTTATTGAGAGAATGGCAGCTGCCATTAAGATAGGGGAGTACAAGGCCGGGAAAAATCTGAAAATACATGACCCTGCAAGAGAAATGGAGATAGTCAGAAAATTTTCCGGCAGGATTGAAGTTGATTTTGATATGAAATATGTGGAGCAGTTCTTGGAAAACCTTATGTTCTTAAGCAGAAGACTGCAGAAGGATGTAATAAGCAGAATACAGACGCCTTCGAAATTTGAAGGGTCCGGCCCGGTTACGGCAATAGGTTATCAAGGGGAACCGGGCTGCTATAGTGACCAGGTGGGGCTTGAATATTTCGGAGAAGGGATATTTCGCTTGGGCTGCCGAAGCTTCAGGGATGTTTTTGAAGCACTTGGAAAAGGGGAGATACAATACGGCATACTACCGATAGAAAATTCTACTTCCGGAAGTATCAATGAAGTTTACGATTTACTCAGGGAGTATGATTTTCAAATTGTGGGTGAAAAATACCTTAAGGTGGAGCATAACCTCTTAGGAATTGAAGGCGCCGAGCTTTCCGACATAAAAGAGGTATACAGCCATCAACAGGGTCTTATACAGTGCAGGAACTATCTTTCAGGACACCCTGAATGGAAACAGAAGCCATATTATGATACTGCAGGAAGTGCAGAGTATATTGCAAAAGAAGGTTTAAAATCAAAAGCATGTATTGCAGGTAAAAATGCAGCATCCCTGTATGGCCTTAGAATAATCAGTGAAAACATTCAGGATAATACGAACAACAGCACCAGATTTGTTATTATTGGCAAAAAAGGACTTGATAATGAAGAATCGGATAAAGTCAGTATTGTAATAAGTGTATCTCATAAGCCGGGAACCCTCTACGGGATATTAAAGTATTTTGCAGAGGCCAGCTGCAATTTGATGAAGCTTGAGTCCAGGCCCTTGGAAGGAAAGGCCTGGGAATATTTTTTCTATGTAGATTTCAGTGGAAATTTAAATGAAGAAACTACCAAAAATGTTTTGAAGGTTGTAGAAAAAGAATGCTTATATTTCAGATTGCTGGGCAATTACAAAAGTGAAGCCGGTTGCAGATAATGGCGTATAAGGGAGATAAGAATGAATACCAGAGATAAGAATATAGTATTGATAGGAATGCCCGGCTGCGGAAAAACATCATTAGGAATGCTGCTTGCACAAATGCTTGGGAGAAAATTGACAGATATCGACCTATGTATTGAAGAGCAAGCGGGATGCACTATCAGTGACATTTTTCAGGAAGGGGAAGAGGTGTTCCGCAATCTGGAAACCGAAGCCGTACTTGCTTTGGAGGAAGAAAAGGCTTTAATAATTGCAACCGGAGGCGGGGTGGTAAAGAGGGCCTCGAATATGGAAAGCCTGAAAAAGAATGGAATAATAGTATATATAGACAGAAGTATAAAGGACATCGCCGCAGACATTGATATAGGCAAAAGGCCGCTGCTGGGAAACAGATCAGACCGTTTGATGCAGCTATATTCCGAAAGGCATGAATTATACAAGAAGTATAGCGACTTTATTGTCAAAAATGAAGGGGAAATCGGGGAAACAGCAAAAAAAATAATAAACATATTGTACGGAGGATAATTAGGAACTATCAAATCATTGCATATTATTGTATAATAGAAATAATTCATCAAAAATACAGGGGTATTTGTATGAACAGGGATAGAGAAGGCAATAAGAAGATCAGAATAGGGATTATGGGCGGTACCTTTGACCCGATACATTACGGACATCTTGTTGCGGCCGAGGCGGCAAGGGTGGAATTCTGCCTGGAAAAGGTGGTTTTTATGCCTGTGGGGAGGCCTCCCCATAAGCAGCAGCAGAATATTACAGAACCGGAGCACAGATACCATATGACAGTTCTTGCCACCTCTTCCAATTCCGGCTTTGAGGTATCCAGACTGGAAATAGATAAGGAAGGACTTACTCATACTTTTGATACAATAATAGACTTAAAAAGGATTTATGGTGAAGGTACGGATATATATTTCATTACGGGAGCCGATGCAGTGCTGGAGCTGCCGACCTGGCACAGGGTGAAGGAGCTGATGGCTCTCTGCAAATTTATTGCCGTGGCAAGACCCGGATTTGATGATCTGCATCTGGAACAAAAAATGGCGGAAATCTCGTCTAAGTATAATGCCGATATAATATGTATTGAAATTCCGTTACTTGCAATATCGTCTACGGATATAAGAAACAGGATTAAAAATGGAAGACCGATAAAGTATCTGCTTCCCGAGGCGGTGGAGATGTATATTAAAGAAAAAGGGCTGTACAGGGAGTGGTGAATTACTTGCTGGATATGAACCTGATAATGGAATACCTTAAAAACAATATTTCACCTAAGAGATATATTCATTCTATTAATGCAAGTATTACGGCAAAAAAACTCGCAGAATTCCATGAATGTGATGCCGGGAAGGCTGAGATTGCCGGTTTGGTCCATGACTGCGCAAGGGATATGGATATATCGCTTCAGTTGGATTGCCTTGTCAAAGAGGGAATAGTTGCGGACGATTTGACTTTGACCGCAAAAGAACTGCTTCACGGCCCTGCCGCAGTACATATATGCAGAAGAGTTTTCGGCATCGAGGATGAAGAAATACTAATGGCTGTAAGGTATCATACTACGGGCAGGCAGGGTATGTCTCTTCTCGAAAAGATTATATATCTGGCGGATTTCATTGAACCGGGAAGAAGCTTTGAAGGAATTAAGGAGCTTAGATGTTTGGCTTTTGATAATTTGGACAAGGCGTTGTTACTGGCATTTAACTCGGCAATAAAGTATATTATTTCAAAAAATGGGCTTATACATGCTGATACCATACAGTCAAGGAATTATGTACTTGGAGATCTGAAAAAAATATGGACAACATAAATCAAAAGTGGTAATTTTGATAGCAGGTAGCAAAAAATATAGAAATGAGGTTTTTTGATTTTGAAAAAATACATAGCTATTTTTCTAACTTCTTTTTTTGTTTTTTTTATTATACTTGGCGGAGTATATTATTTTTATAAATCGAACATGACTGATAAGCATTTTGTCAAAACTATAGAAGAAAATCCAGAACTCAAACCCGAAGATCCAAAGGAAGAAGTAGTGATAAATACTCTATTTTTGGGTATAGATGAAGCAAGATCAGATACTATAATCATCGCAAGCTATAATAAGGAGAATCAAAAAATCACATTACTTTCCATACCAAGGGATACAAGAGTAGAAATACCCCGTTACGGATTTGATAAAATAAATGCTGCCGCTGCCAAAAAAGAGGGTACTGCTCTTGCCATGGAGACAGTGGGTAATCTGCTGGGGATTCCCATACATCATTATGTTAGGGTAACCTTTAAAGGGGCGGAGAGGATAATAGATATATTAGGCGGAGTTACGGTAAAAGTACCCCCGGGAATGGATTATGATGATCCCGCCCAGAACCTGTCTATCCACCTGAAGCCGGGTGTACAGCTGCTTAACGGTAAAGACGCCGTGAAATTTGCAAGATTCAGGTCAGGTTATCCGGATCAGGATTTGGGAAGAATAAAAGCACAGCAGGAGTTGATTAAAGCATTTATAGACAAGCTTACCGGACCCAAAGTTTTACCAAAAATATTCAACATCATTGATGCAATGTCCAAGTGTATAAAGACCAACCTGGAAAGCGGGGACATAGCACAATATGCTTTACATGTTAAAGATATAAAAATGGAAAATATCACGTTCTATACGCTTCCTGGAGATGTCGGAAATATGAATAAGATTTCATATTTTTTGCATGATGAGGCAAAACTCAGGGAAATGATGGAGCAAATCAGGGAAGACCTTGGAGTGGAAGATTAGGAAAAGGCAAAAAGATGGAGGGATGCAATTGTTTTCAATATCGACAGAGATGGCGAATAAAGCTGTAAGTATTTTGAAGGATAAGAAAGCTAAAGATATAAAGTTGATGGATATTCATGAGATTTCCGCTATTTCGGACTACTTTGTCATTGCTACGGGGAATTCTACAATACAGGTACAGGCAATGAGCGATGAACTTGAGGAGAAAATGAACTTGGCGGGATACGAAATGCACCACAAAGAGGGTTTCAGGAATGGCAGATGGATACTGCTTGATTTTAACAATATTATTATTCATTTGTTTCATGATGAAGAAAGACAATTTTATAATTTGGAGAGGCTCTGGGTGGATGCAAAAACAATTCTTGTTGATAATGAATAAATTAATCCAATATTGTTTAGGGGTGTTAGTATGGGAGACGATCTGCATCCTGTATTGAAAAGCATAATACCGCTAGTTGAAGGAATTGCAAGTACATTTGGGAAAAATTGCGAGGTGGTCCTGCATGATGTCAGGTACCCTCAAAGCTCAATTATTGCAATTTTTAACGGTCATGTAACCGGAAGGGCTGTAGGAGGCCCCATGAGTGAATATGGACTGGCTGACCTTCGCAGAGGGCAATTTGAAAAGCACAGGGTGAATTACAGTAAAAGGACTAAAGAAGGCAAGCTTTTGAAGTCAACATCCTTGTTTATTAAGGATGAAAATGAAAAGCTGATTGGATACCTATGCATTAATTATGATATATCGGAGCTTACAATAGCAAAAAACATAATCAATGATTTGATAAGTATAACTGAAATTGCGGATTTTCCGGGAGGCAACGTGGAAAGCTTTGGGAGTACGGTAAACGAAATTTTAGGCAGCATAGTGGATAAAACCATGGAATCCATAGGGAAACCCGTTGCTTTTATATCCAAGGATGAAAAGGTGAAAATAGTACAGCTTCTGGATGAAAAAGGGGTATTTCTAATAAAAGGGGCAGTTGATTATGTTGCAAAGGTTCTGTGTGTGTCCAGATATACGGTATATAATTATTTAGATGAGATCAGGGTGAATGGTTGAAATAAAAAAACAAGGATTATAGGAGGAATGAATATGATGAAAGAAATAATAAGGACTGAAAAGGCTCCGGCTGCCATAGGGCCATATTCCCAGGCAGTGAAGTATGGAAACCTTGTATTTACCTCCGGTTCCCTGGGTATTGACCCTGTAACCGGCATATTCGTTGAAGGTGGAGTGCAAGCTCAAACAAAACAGTGTCTGGAAAATGTAAAGGTTATACTTGAAGCTTCCGGCAGCAAATTGGAAAATGTACTTAAAACTACAGTATTCATTAAGGATATGAATGATTTTTCCAAGGTTAATGAGATTTACGGTCAATATTTTACCGACAATCAGCCGGGAAGATCCTGTGTAGAAGTTGCCAGGCTGCCTAAAGATGCTCTGGTTGAGATTGAGGTTATAGCGTACATAGGATAGAATGCGCACCAATGTGCGCAGGTAAGAGGTTGCGAGGCTCGGGGAGAACAGGTAACACTGAAAACACTGAAATCCACTGAAGACACGGCGGGGATATAACTATGTCAACCGTGTGATTCCGTGGCAAATCCGTGTATTCCGTGTTATTTGTCACTTTACCCGTAAGGATTACCCAGGCTTTCTCGTATCTCGCGTCTTGCGTATCGTATCTGAAGAATGCCACGTTCACCTTTCGATATATGATATCCTGCTCTTATATCTTCTTCGCCTCACTTTGAATATTGTGACAGCAGCCCGAAATATCAGGAAAGCTGAAATAATCCAAAGCCACCACAGGGAATTATGCTTTTCGGGAAGTTCTATTTCTACAGAGGAGAGAAGGCCTATGCTTTTTATTTCCTTTTCATTCTCATAAACAAGCATTTCTCCAAGTACTTCACCTTTTTTTACAGGCCTTTCAATATCATCCTTAATCCGGATTTCTGTCTTAACCTTATCCCTTTCGCCCTGGGAGAGCACAATTGAGAAATCCTCGGATGCCAGAAGGTTTATTTTCTCTTCACTGCCTTTTACCGATGCTGCAGTGACTATCTGGTCCTTTTTCAGTATATCCACATTCTGAAAATTCTCAAAGCCGTATTCAAAGAGCGCCACTGTATCAGTATATACATTCTGCCCTTCTGCACCCATTACTACGGATATAAGCTCCAAATCCCCTTTTTTCGCACCGCCTACAAGACACTGTTTTGATTTGGCGGTGTATCCTGTTTTGATACCTATGGCGTATTCATACCTATACTTATCGTAGGTTTTCCAAATAAGCTTGTTGGTATTGGTAATATAGTTCCTCTCTTCCTGCTTATTTGTTTCAGGAATTGTATATTTTACTTCCTTAACTGCGCCCCTGAATTTATCCAGGGTCATTGCATATCTGGCAATCGACGACAAATCTCTAGCTGTTGTATAATGATTATCATCGTGAAGACCGTTAGGATTAACAAAATTAGTGTTTATTGCACCAAGCTCATTGGCTTTGCTATTCATCAGCTTAGCAAATTCTTCTACCGAACCCGAAATATGCTCAGCTATGGCGACGGCTGCATCGTTGGCGGATTCCAGCATCATTGCGTAAAAAAGCTGTTCCATAGTAAGCTGTTCATCAGTAATAAGGTAAATCTGACTGCTCCCTTTCTCTATAAGGGGAGGATTCTTGCCTATCGTAACCACTTCATCCATTTTCCCATGTTCGGCTGCCAGAAGTCCTGTCATTACTTTTGTGGTACTTGCCGGATAACGTTTTTCGTCGGCATTCTTCTCGTACAGCACTTTTCCGGTTTTTGCATCTATCAGAATGGCAGATGGGGTCGTAATCTCGGGAGTATATCCATAAACCGGTATAAAACACATAAATAAGGCAAGCATCAGCAAATATGCAATAAATTTTTTCATTTTCTCCTCCGTAGTATACTTCCAATAAAAATTTCTTTTATTAATTACTGTGATTATGACCATTCCAGTATATCAAAAAAGTCAGCCAATATCATTCCTTTTTCGCGGTTTTTTACGGTTTTGCCTGTGGGAATGCATGGGATATGTATTATTATATGTAAAAAGAGGAAATATATAACAAACGTAGAATATTGCATAAATTATTTGTTTAGTATTATGCAAAGGAGGAAAACGTTAAATGATTTATATTACAAGAACACAGAAATCAGTACTTGCGGTTGCAGTACTTATACTGATCATAATAAGCGGCACCATATATATCAGACAGGAAAAAGCTACAGAAATTGGCCTTGGAAAAGGGATAGAGATAAATGAGCCGGTTGCTGACGTCCCTGCAGAAGTGATTGTCGATAAAGAGCCTTTAGAAATATCTGTATATATATGCGGCTATGTTGGTAACCCAGGAGTTGTAAAGATTAAGGAGGGGGCTCGTCTGGAGGAAGCTGTCGGATTGGCTGGAGGGGCTTTGAAAGAAGCGGATTTGAATGCTGTAAATCTGGCATATAGGCTTGCAGATGAGGATATGATATACATACCCAAGAAGGGGGAAAAGCCCCAAGGCGTGGGGAATACCATGCCCGGGGTTAATACTGTCAAAAATGCCACAGAAAAAAGACCCGGAAAAATAAACATAAATACTGCCGGTGAAAGTGAGCTGGACACCCTTGAAGGAATAGGGCCGGCAACGGCAAAAGCAATTATACAATATAGAAACCAGAACGGACCCTTTAAATCTATTGAGGATATCAAGAAAGTAAAGGGTATAGGAGATGTCAAGTTTAACAATATGAAGGATAAAATTACCGTGGAGAATCAATAGGGACGGTCTTTCTGCTTTTTCACACTATTGCGCATTTGGAGAATGATGCGACGCAACTATGAGTTTGTAGATACCCTGGAGCAACAGCCTTGTATATCGACTCGCACAGTGCAAATCTTTGGACAGAATCACAGCTTGATACTTGAAAAATCCTAACGCACATAAACCCAACGTCCTGTTGGTATGTGCTGGATTTACCTCGTGTAAATCCTACGGATTTTTCTGCGCATCTCCGCTGGATTCCGTTGCCCAAAGCCTGCAAGTACTCGCTGATATACAAAGGCTTTGCTCCTGTGTGACTATACTCACGGGGAATTACATAGTATATCAGGGCACCTATATGGAGAGCAAATACCGGCGTGGGGAAGCTATTTTTGACGAAACCTTCCACTGACCTCGGAACGTAAAGGCTTCCGGGCAAAATCATCAGACGGGCTTGCAGAGATGGGACCCTCGCCAATGACTTTGCTGGCTTTGGAAGGTGAGGAGAACATACTTCCCCTACAGCCGGAGTAATTCACAAACTATGTCGCATTATACTCCTATTGTGCAATAACTTTTTTAATAATGTATAATATAATAATGCTGATAATAAAAAAGGAGGGAGAATTTTTGAAATATGATGTAGCTG
>JAKPKE010000013.1 GCA_029553855.1 Bacillota bacterium
CCTGCGGTTTAGGAAACCGTCGCTCTATCCAGCTGAGCTATAGGTGCACAATTGACCTACATTAAAATATTATAAAAAAATTGTTGTTTTGTCAATCGTAAATTTTGGAATTGCTTTGTGCTGAGCCTTTTAACCTTTAAATAAAGAGCAATATACTGATTCCCATTACAGCCATTCCGCCAATCAGCCCGTACGTTGCCATATGGGGTTCGTCATATTCTATTGCAGTCGGAAGAAGCTCGTCCAAGGATATAAAAACCATTATACCTGCTACAAGTGCAAACATTATCCCAAATACCTGATCGTTCATTATCGGCAAAAGGAATAGATATCCGAGCAATGCTCCCAATGGTTCCGACAAACCTGACAGAAAAGAATACAGCAATGCTTTTTTTCTGTCTCCGGTAGCACAGAAAATAGGCACAGACACAGCAATGCCCTCCGGAATATTATGTATAGCTATCGCAACGGTAATTGCTATACCTAAGTTAGGGTCCTTAAGTGCTGAGATAAAAGTTGCTATTCCCTCCGGAAAATTATGGATGCCAATAGCTACGGCAGTAAGGACTCCCATTTTCATAAGATTACCATTTACCTTAATATTGAACGGATCTTTGTCCATTTGTTCTACCCTCTTGGCCTCATGAGGATTTTCAAAAGAGGGTATAAGCTTGTCAATTACAGCAATAAGCAATATACCTCCAAAAAACGAAGCCAAGGCAACCCAACTGCCCATCTTCTTTCCCATTGATGCGGCAAGTATCTGGCCGGCATAGGGCAGTATGTCCATAAAAGACACATATATCATTACTCCTGCAGAAAAACCCAATATCCCGGACAACAGTCTGGCGTTTGTCCTTTTTGTAAAAAATGCTATAAGGCTTCCTATTCCGGTTGATATTCCAGCAATCAGAGTAAGTCCAAAAGCTAAAAATACGATGTTATTATTCATTTGCAAACCCTCTTTCATAAAATGTCAGTTATGGTGCAAGAATCACAATTCAAGCAATTATTATGGATAAAACGCCCGTGTTATTATTCCTTAGAGAAATTCACAAGCTATTGTTTCACACCAGCACCTAATTATATTATATTGATATTGGTTCCCATTATCAATATAATATTTGGTTTTTGCGTAATATTTTTAAAGAGGATCCGAACACCAATGATATTTTTCTGTTAATCTTTAATGGATGTGCAATTAATAAGTTTCCAGAATTATTCAATTAGTGTAAAATACTAATAATGAATTATAAAGCAAGGCATTACCGATGTAATTTCTTTGTAAATTCTGTTTCGCTAATGCAGGAATTGACGCCTATATAGAAGAATTTATATATCATAATACAAAAACAGACAGGATTTCCATTATCCCGGCACCGGAGCCGCATATCATCAGCGGAGACAACCTCTGCCTCCAATCTCACGCTGTTAATATAATCTCCGGAGAATGTGCGATAGATGCAAATAGCTGCACAAGTATACCGGGATCCTGCCTGAACAGGAATCATATATCATCAGCGGAGATGACCCCGCTGTCAATCCCCCACTGATGATATAGCCTCCGGCGGATGCATACGATTTCGTATCTCACTACGCGAGATACGAAATCGGCGCACAAGTACGCTGGAGGCGCACTTGAAATCAAATACGGAGGTAAGTGTATGATTAAGAACTTTATACTTGACACAAATGTGCTGGTACATGATCCTTATTGCATCTCCAATTTTCAGGATAACAATGTAATAATACCGATCATGGTAGTAGAAGAATTGGACAGCTTAAAAAAGAGGGAGGGTATGTTGGGTTTTCACGCAAGAAATGCCGCAAGAGAAATAAACAGATTTCGTGAATTTGGCAGCTTAAGCGAAGGAGTAAATCTCCCCGGCGGCGGCATGCTCAAGATTGAACTGAATCACCTGGATCCGGTTGAGCTTCCGGATGGTTTGGATCTTTCCAAGACTGACAATAAAATTCTTGTCCTTACGAAAAACCTTCAAAGAGAAAATAAGGAAAAACCAACCATACTTGTTACAAAAGACGTGTACATGGCAATAAAAGGCGATAGCCTGGGTATCACCGTGCAGGATTATGAAACTGACAAGGTCACTGTCGAATCCATATACAACGGTTATACTGATTTGGTACTTCCCTCAAAAGATATTGAGAAAGTTTTCGGAGATGGGCTGAAGCTGCCCAAACAGCTTGATCAGACCATTTATCCCAATGAGTTTATTCATATAAGAAGCAGCGATAAGTCGGGTCATGAAGTTCTTACTATTTTTAACGGGGACAGGATTGTCCCGCTGAAATATGCAAATAACAACGCCTGGGGCCTCGTTCCCATTAATAGGGAGCAGAAAATGGCTTTTGAACTGCTTATGGATAACAATATACATTTTGTTACCCTGGCAGGAGGTGCAGGGTCCGGAAAAACCATACTCTCCACTGCCGTAGCCCTGCAGAAGGTTATCGAAGAGGAGATTTACAGAAAAATAGTCTTTGTAAAGCCCGTTGTACCGGTAGGAGGCGACATAGGTTTCCTTCCCGGAAGCGAGCAGGAAAAGCTTAAACCCTGGATGGGCTCCTTCTATGATGCGGTAGATAATCTTTTCGGAAACAGGTATAGGCGTAAGGACAAAATGAGCAAATCGGACAGCCTTAGCAAGCCTTCCTTTACGGTGGATTCCTTCATCGAGGATTATAGGCAGCATGGAATTATAGAGACCAAGACCTTTACTTATATGCGGGGAAGAACCCTTTCCGATGCTCTTGTTGTTGTAGACGAAGCCCAGGAAATCACCCCCCACCTTGCCAAAATGATGCTGACCCGTGCAGGCTTCGGGGCTAAGTTTATATTCTTAGGGGACCCGACGGACAGTCAGATAGATAATGTGCTGGTAGATGCGCGTTCCAACGGGCTTGTATATACCATAGAAAAAATGAAACCTTTCCAAATCACCGGCCATGTAACATTGAACAAAGTTGAACGAAGCCCTCTGGCACAAATTGCGGAAAAGTATATGTAAAATATTTCCCCCCACGGAGGCATTATCATGAACTACAAACGATTGCTGGAGCTTATACTCCTGAATCTGGACGAAGGTATAATTGTAACTGATGCGAATGCCGATATAACCTTTTATAAGGAGCCGGCAACTAATATCGGGGGTCTTGACTCCCGTACTGCCATTGGGAAAAACATACTTGACGTATTCCCCGGTCTTACTCCCGAAACAAGCACCTTTTATAATGTAATAAAAAGCAAAAAGCCTATAATTGAGCACATACAGCATTATACCAATTTTCAGGGCAAAAAGGTCTCTACCGTAACCTCCACAATACCCATCGTTGAAAACGGAGAAATTGCAGGGTGCTTCGAGGTTTTCAAGGATCTTACACAGGTTATGGATTTGTCAGAAAAAATAATGCACCTGCAGGAGCAGCTCTATAGAAGCAGCAAAAGAAAAAAGGAATATAACGTAAGCGGGGCAATATATACCTTTGATAATATTATAGGGGAAAGCGGGCCTATTCTCAGACTTAAAGAAAAGGCAAAAAAAGTAGCCGAAAGCAATTCCCCGGTGCTGGTATACGGAGAGACAGGCACGGGAAAGGAGTTATTGGTGCAGGCATTGCACAATGCAAACCTTAAGAGAAAAAATAAGCCCTTTATAGCCCAGAACTGTGCCGCACTTCCCTTCAACCTTCTTGAATCAATACTTTTTGGTACAGCTGACGGCAGCTTCACCGGAGCAAAGAATAACCCCGGGCTTTTCGAACTGGCTCACGGGGGCACCCTTTATCTGGACGAAGTAAACTCTCTTAATACAGAGCTTCAGGCCAAGCTTCTCAGGGTCTTGCAGGATGGAGTCGTGCGAAGGGTAGGCGCCGTTGGGACCAAGGAAGTAGATGTAAGGATAATAGCATCTACGAACGAGCCTCCAATAGAGCTTGTGGAAAAAAGGCTGTTGCGGGAAGACCTTTATTACAGGCTTAATGTAATTTATCTGGAGCTTCCTCCTTTAAGAAGGCGCCGGGAGGATATAAGCGTGCTTGTGCATCACTTTATCGAAAAAAATAATAAACACCTAAGCAGAAGGATCAAAGGCATTTCAGAGGAGGCTATGAAGATCTTCGATGAATACTCCTGGCCCGGGAATGTCAGGGAACTGGAGCATCTTGTAGAAAGCACCATGAATCTTATAGATAAGGATACCATTGACCTTGACGATATTCAGCATTACTTTGAAAAAAGATTTAAGATTGCGTCCCTGGATACAAAACCGCCGTCAGAAGATAGTCCTGTTAAAAATCTGAATGAGGCCGTTTATAAATATGAAAGGGGGCTTTTAGTCAAAGCCCTCAAAGCATCCAAAGGCAATATTTCTATGGCTGCCAGAACTCTCGGGCTGCCAAAGCAGACTATGCACAACAAAATAAAGAAACATAGCATTAAGCTTACTAAAGAAATTGATTAGTCCCATTTTTGATGCTATGTATTAAATTTGGTGCTACATCGTACCATTTATGGTACGATGTAATTTTTGCTTTTAAGCACCCATTGGATTACAACGTTTTGAAAATCCAAAAATATGGCACATAATTTGCTATATTAGAATTGCAAATAAGAGAGGTGATAATTTGCATACGGGAAGAATATTCAATATTCAAAGGTATTCAATACATGACGGGCCGGGTATCCGCACAACCATATTTTTAAAAGGCTGCCCCCTTTCCTGTATCTGGTGCCATAACCCCGAAGGTCAATCCTTTGGCCCCGAAATTGTGTATTATGACAAAAGATGCATAGGCTGCGGCAAATGTAAAGAGGTTTGCAAAAACGAAGCCTTGTTTGACAGGGACAAATGCATCTCCTGCGGCAGCTGCGCCGAAGTATGCTACGCAAAGGCAAGGGAGATTGCAGGCAGTCTGGTTACAGTACAGGAAATTATGGCTCAAATCAGTAAGGATAATATTTTTTATGAGGAGTCCGGCGGCGGCGTCACTTTTTCCGGCGGAGAACCCCTTTCCCAGCCGGAATTTTTGCTAGAACTCCTTAAGCAGTGCAAGGAGTACGGATATAACACAGCAGTAGATACAAGCGGCTGCGGGACTCCGTCAACGATAAAAGCTATCAGCAGCACGACAGACTTATTCCTTTACGATCTCAAGCTTGTGGATGATGAAAAACATATCAAGTATACCGGAGTATCCAATAAACTGATACTGGAGAACCTTGAGACAATATCAAAGCTAAGGAACAGTATTTTTATCAGGATACCTGTTATACCCGGCATTAACGATGATGACGGAAATATAAGGGCAACGGCAAGGATTATACGAGAAACAGCCGGGATAGAACAGGTTAACCTTTTACCTTATCATAGTATTGCAGCAGATAAATACAATAGATTGGGAAAGAAAAGCCGCCTTATGGAGATTCCTGTACCTTCCGATGCATATATGGAATCGGTTGCCGGGAAATTTTTAGGGTATGGAATTAAAGTTAGAATAGGAGGGTAAATAATGAATGAAAGAGTGAGTAAATTAAGGCAAAACAGTGTTGATGCAGTCCCCGTGATGTCCCTGGAGAGAGCCGGTATAGTAACAGAAGCTTACAAAAAATATTCAGGCAA
The DNA here is from genome assembly GCA_029553855.1 of Bacillota bacterium. GTDB lineage: Bacteria > Bacillota > Clostridia > Lutisporales > Lutisporaceae > BRH-c25. The sequence goes on from JAKPKE010000013.1 coordinate 5,640, forward strand.
AGTGTCTACCCCTGTGCTTAGGGCACTGGTTTTTAAAGAAATAATGGAAAACAAAAAGATCTGCATCAATGAAGGAGAACTAATAGTCGGAGAAAGAGGACCGGCCCCAAAATCAACCCCTACTTATCCCGAGCTGTGCTGCCATACCGTTGAGGATTTTAATGTAATAGACAAAAGACAAAAGGTCTTTTTCAGGGTGAGCGAAGAGGCCAGAAATATTCAAAGGGACAGGATAATACCCTATTGGGAAGGCAAATCCATGAGAGACCTTATATTTAATCAAATGGCCACGGAATGGAAAGACTGCTACGAAAGCGGGATTTTTACCGAGTTTATGGAGCAAAGGGCTCCGGGTCACACCGTAGGAGATAAAAAGATATTCAATAAGGGTTTTCTTGATTTTAAGAAAGACATAGAAAAACAGCTTGCCGGCATTGATTATGTTAATGACATGGATGCCTACGGCAAACAGGAAGAGCTTAAGGCAATGAGCATCTGTGCCGACGCTATAATAAACCTTGGACTGCGCCACAGGGAAAAGGCCCTGGCGCTTGCAGAAAAAGAAAGCAATCCTGAAAGGAAAGAAGAGCTGGAGCAAATTGCCGAGATTTGCCTGCATGTGCCGGCCAACGCGCCGAGAAACTTTTGGGAAGCATTGCAGATGTACTGGTTTATTCATATAGGAGTAATAACCGAGCTTAACACTTGGGATTCGTACAATCCCGGCAGATTGGACCAGCACCTTTACCCCTTCTACAAGAAAGGCATGGAAGACGGTAGCCTGGCCCATGAGAAGGCGGAAGAACTGCTTCAGTGCCTATGGATAAAGTTCAATAACCAGCCTGCTCCCCCCAAGGTAGGTATAACCCTTCAGGAAAGCGGCACTTATACCGATTTTGCCAATATCAATAATGGGGGCCTTACGGCCGATGGCTCCGATGCAGTTAACGATGTGACCTATCTGATACTTGATGTGATTGATGAGATGCGTTTGCTGCAGCCCAGTTCCAACATACAGCTCAGCAAGAAAAGTCCAGACAGATTCCTGAAGAGGGCCTGCAAGATTATAAGCAAAGGTTGGGGGCAGCCTTCCATATTCAATGCTGATTCCGTAGTAACAGGGCTTGTACGTCAGGGTAAAAGCATAGAAGATGCCAGAGACGGCGGAACCAGCGGCTGCGTGGAATCCGGAGCTTTTGGCAAGGAGGCTTATATCCTCACCGGGTACTTTAACCTTGTAAAGGTGCTTGAAATAACCCTTAATAATGGCCTGGACACTCGAACGGGCAAAAAAATAGGGCTGGATACGGGAGATGCCGGAGAATTCAAAAGCTACGAAGAGCTTATGAATGCATATAAGAAGCAGCTTCATCATTTTATAGAAATAAAAATCAGAGGCAACAATATTATAGAAAAATTGTATGCCGACTATATGCCGTCTCCTTTCCTTTCCATACTTACCGATGACTGCATCAAAAAAGGAAAGGATTACAATGCAGGAGGTGCAAGGTACAACTCGAACTATATCCAAGGTGTAGGAATCGGTACATTGACCGATAGCTTTGCCGCTTTGAAAAAGCATGTGTTTGAAAATAAGACATATACATTGGCCGAATTTCTTGAGGCTCTCAGAAGTAACTTTGAAGGCAATGAACGAATGAGGCAGCTTGTTTTGAACAGCACCCCCAAATACGGCAATGATGATGATTATGCAGACGAAATAATGAAGGATTTGTTTGAGTTCTTCTACAACGAAGTCAACGGAAGAAAGACTGTAAAGGGAGGAACATACAGAATAGATATGCTGCCCACTACCTGCCATGTGTATTTCGGTTCCGTAACAGGTGCTACACCTGATGGAAGAAAATCAGGACAGCCACAGTCAGAAGGCATCTCTCCGGTACAGGGATCTGACGTACATGGGCCGACAGCGGTAATAAAGTCAGCAGGTAAAATGGACCATATGAGAACCGGAGGTACTCTGCTGAACTTGAAATTTACACCTGATCTGGTGCGAAATGAAGAAGGTATTGACAAATTATCACAACTTGTGAGAAGCTATTTTAAAATGGATGGCCATCATATACAATTTAATGTAGTAAATGCCGACACTCTCAAAAAAGCACAGAAGAATCCTGAACAATACAAGGATCTTATTGTAAGGGTAGCAGGTTATAGTGATTACTTCTGCGATCTTTCGGAGGCCCTTCAGGGGGAAATAATCACGAGGACGGAACATAAGAGTTTTTAATCAAGAAAGGGGTAACGAATATGACGGTAAACGAAAAAATCTCAAAACTCAGAAGCCTGATGAAGGATAAAAAAATCGACGCATTCATAATCCCAAGTTCCGATGCCCATCAAACCGAATATGCCGCTGAGCATTGGAAGGCCAGGCAGTGGATATCTGGCTTTACCGGTTCTGCCGGAACAGTAGTTGTAACACTTGATGATGCAGGTCTGTGGACTGATGGAAGGTATTTTATACAGGCAGAAAACCAACTTCAGGGTTCGCAGGTAAAACTCTTCAAAATGGGGCAACCCGATGTACCCACCTATATCGAGTGGATTAATGATGTGCTTCCGGTTAACGGAGTAGTGGGTTTCAACGGAAAATCAATGTCAGTATCGCTTTTCAAAGACATGATGAAGGCTTTCAAATCCAAGAAGCTTAGCTTTGAAACAAGTTATGACTTTGTGGGAGAATTATGGAAAGATCGGCCTGCAATGTCAGATGCTCCGATTTTTATACATGACGTAAAATACGCAGGAAAATCAAGAACCGAGAAATTGGCTGAGGTACGGTCCGGAATGAAGAAGCTTGATTCCGACTATTATCTGTTATCATATCTGGATGATATCGCATGGCTCCTGAACATAAGGGGATGGGACACACCCAACAATCCGATTGTCACAGCCTATGCGCTTATTTCACAAACCGGCTGCCAGCTGTTTATCGACAGGAACAAAGTGGGCAATGATGTAAAAAAGGAATTGGAAACAGACCATATAGAGATACTTGATTATGAATTAATTGATAAAACCATTTCCTCCCTCAAAGGTGAAGGCTCAATAATACTGGATCCGGAAAAGACAAACGTATGGCTGTACAAATCAGTACCGGAAGCTTATGAGGTTATACATGAGCCTGACATAACTACATATTTGAAGGCTGTAAAAAATGATGTTGAGGTTAAGAATCTTAGAAATTCGCATATCAAAGACGGAGCTGCCATAGTGAAATTCCTTACTTGGCTTGATAAAAACCTGGGGAAGGAAGAAATAACGGAAATAACCGTGGAAGATAAGCTGAGGGAGCTTAGAAATCAGCAGGAGCTTAACCTTGGAATAAGCTTTGAAACAATAGCAGGATATAAGGATCATGCAGCAATGATGCATTACAAAGCGCTGCCTGAAATACAGTATACGCTGAAAAAGGAAGGAATGCTGCTTATTGATTCGGGCGGACAATATCTGGACGGAACTACGGATATGACAAGAACAATTGTACTGGGGGAAATCACCGAAGAGGAGAAAAAGGATTTTACTCTGGTGCTCAAATCCCATATAGGACTGGCGACTGCCAAGTTCCTACAGGGCTGCACTTGCACACACCTTGATATCCTCGCAAGAAAGCCCCTTTGGGAAGAGGGCTTGGACTACCGCTGCGGAACAGGCCATGGAGTCGGTTTCCTCCTTGGTGTTCATGAGGGTCCCCATGGATTCAAGAGACCTCCCATAGTAAATAGTGTGGTGCTTGAGCCTGGGATGATAATTACCAATGAGCCGGGAATCTACAGGGAAGGCAAGCATGGAATACGCACCGAGAATACTATTCTGGTAGTGGATGACTATGAAACAGAATACGGCAAATACATGAAATTCGATACTATTTCTTACTGCCCTATTGATATTGACGGAATTGATGCCGATTTGCTGACGCAACAGGAAAAGGACTGGCTCAACAGCTATCACAGGGAAGTATACGACAAGCTGTCGCCGCACCTTAACGAAGAGGAAAAAGAGTGGCTAAAACACGAAACCAGAGCAATCGGATAAGAAGAACTGTTGCGCAATAGGAGTATAATGCGACACAATAGCCCTCAAGTTTGTGGATTCCCTTGGGGAGAATTACATAGTATATCGATGCACACGGGTTATGATTTTGACAGGCCATAGGCATAGTAAAAAGCTAGATATTCTTTTCTGTGGGCTGCCTGTGGAACTCCACATGCAGTGTAACAGAACTTATAGAATATCAG
>JAKPKE010000030.1 GCA_029553855.1 Bacillota bacterium
CGAAATCGGCGAAGACTGTGCAGCTATAGATTTCGGCCGCCATGCATGTGTATTGTCCACCGACCCGATTACTGCGGCTTCAAAGGGCGCAGGCGCCCTTGCAATACATATATCCTGCAATGATATTGCCAGCAGCGGAGTAAGACCCCTGGGAATAATGATTACAATTTTGGCGCCGCCTTCTTCCCGGGAGGAAGATATAAAAAGGGTAATGAAAGAAGCGGGAGAGGCAGCTTCGAAGCTGGGGGTAGAAATAATAGGAGGGCACACGGAAATTACCTCCGCGGTAAACAGGATTGTGATATCTACAACTGCCTTAGGGAAAGTGCTGAAGGAAAGGTTGATAAGATCCTCCGGAGCTCAGACAGGGGATGATGTGATAATGACAAAATGGGCAGGATTGGAGGGTACTTCAATCATAGCGTCAGATAAGGAAGAGGAGCTCAGAGGCAGGCTGATGCAGGAAGAGATAGAGTCTGCAAAGGCTTTTACCGAGCATATAAGCGTAGTGGAAGAAGGAGCAGCCGCAGGGGAATTCGGAGCAAGCAGCATGCATGACATAACAGAAGGAGGCGTGCTTGGGGCTGCCTGGGAAATTGCAGAAAGCTCAGGAAAAGGGATTGACATATATTTAGACGACATACCTGTCAGGGAAATCACCAGGAAAATCAGCAGCATTTACGGGATTGACCCGTATAGATTGATATCCAGCGGCTCGATGCTGATCACCGTGAAAAACGGAGCACGTCTGGTCAGTATACTTAGAGAAAAAGGTATACCCTCAGCAATAATCGGCAAGATAACGGAGCAGGGCAGAAATATTATAAAGGGGGGCAAGACACTTCCTTTAGTCCCTCCTGATGTGGACGAGATTTATAAGGTATAATTACCGGAACAAAATTATGTAAAATTGCGTCGAAAGATACGAGCATATCGTATCTTTTTTTGTGTTGTATATGCTTCAAAGCAGGCACTGCAAGGGGCCTTGAAACATAAATGAAACATTACGGTAATACAAATATAACATTAAAGCAAAGGAATTTGAGGAATATAGTCGAAATATATAATAGAATATCCAATAGAATCATATGTTAGGAGGAATTATATGAAAAAAACGATTGCAGCTGTAATTGTGCTCTGCTTTTTTATAATTGGTTTTGCAGACACCGTATTCGCACAAACATACAATACAAAAACACCTCCATTGTCATTGCAGATACTAGGGAAAAAAGCCAATACAGCAACTCCTCCTATTATTAAGAATAATAGAATATTCCTCCCAATAAGGACTGTTGGCGAGGCATTGGGCTATAAATGCACCTGGAACGCAAAAACAAATACTATGGAGCTTAAATCCTCAAATCAGACCGTAAAAGTTACAGTAGGCAGCAAGACAGCCTATGTGGACGGAAAAAAGATAACCTTGGATGCTGCCCCTATAATGAATAAAGACAGATCTTACTTTCCTCTGACCTTCGTGGAAAAATATTTCAACTATAGCACTACATATGATAAGACTAAGAATCTTATCACAATAAATAAGAAGACAGCGTCAGCCACAGGTACCGGAGCTGCACAGACCAAAGGCGTATATGTTTTTGGCAAGAAGGTAAGCGCTGTGGATTTTGCCGTAGTGAAGAACGACATTGTATACATACCTTTAAGAAGTGTTGGAGAGAGTTTAGGCTATAAAGTCAGCTGGTATCCTTCTCCAAAGACAATGGAGATGAAATCTTCGGACAGCTCGGCCAAGGTTACCGTAGGCTATGGCTCCGGCGTCGTGAACGGAAAGACGGTCAAGATGGAACAGCCCCCGATAATGTATAATTCCAGGGTATATGTTCCTCTGAGCTTTATACGGGATTATTTCGACCTCGATGTTTCTTTTGATAAAGCAAAAAATATAGCAAATATTGATAAGAAGAAACCCCCTGTAGTGGCTGCTGAAGAAAAAATAGAATACAAGGCGGCAAAGGTCGAAGATGTAATATATGATGACAGCGGCGGTTTCCCCCAGCTTAATATTGTTTCGGATGGCCCGGTAAAGTATAAAAGCTTTACAATCGTGAATCCGAACAGAATGGTGGTAGATGTAGAAAACTCTACCCTGAATACCGAATTTGAAAGTAAAGAGATAGGCAAAGGCGGAATAATCAGGGTCAGGGTAGCACAATTCAGTAAATCACCCAATGTTGTAAGGGTGGTAATAGACCTGGAGGATCAGAAAACCTGCAAACTGGTTCAGTCCAATGATAAGAAGACGATATCCCTTATATATGCCAATATAATAATTCCGGTAAGTTTTGTCAAAGAGGATGGAAGAGACGTGCTTATGATAAGAGGAAGCCAGGAAATGGACACCGACGTTTTTCAACTGGAGAATCCGGACAGGCTGGTAGTGGATATAAGAGGATCGGTTCTAAGCGAACAGGGACAAACTGTTGAAACGAATACACCATATGTAAAAACCATAAGGACAGGACAGTTTGATGTGGGAGTCGCGCGGGTTGTACTTGATTTGGAACCGGGAATGTATTATGACGTTAATAATAGCGGAAGCTTGACAAAGGTATATATTTCAGATGCCCCTTTCTCCTTTTTCGATTACAAGAAATATTACAATTCCGCTTTTGTCGACTTAAGCCCAGGTGCGGAGTTGGAATATCAGCCAATTATTGATAATGCGAACAGAGTGCTGAAAATAATGCTGCCTAAGGATCTTGAAGTGGAACAGAAGGTTTATGACATACACGATAATGTTATGGAAACCGTTACAATCAGCAAAGAAACCTATGGCGACCGGGTATTTACCACAGCAGCTTTTAAAATGAAACCTTCAGTAAAATTTGAGCTTCTTTCCCCGGCAGTTACAAAGATTGTGAGCCTTAAGTTCAAGTATAATGCGGATAAAACCAACCAGCTTACAGTGATTATTGATCCCGGACATGGAGGGAAGGACCCCGGTGCAACAGCCATAGACAAAAAGACTTATGAAAAGGATCTTAACCTGGACGTTGCCCATAGACTTGACAGAATATTGAAGGATATAGGCTTCCGAACAATAATGACAAGAAGCGATGACTCATATATGGACCTTGTAAGCAGATCAGGCTTGGCAAACAACAGCTATGCAGACTTTTTCATGAGTATACACTTTAATGCTTTTATGAGCAGTGCCAAGGGGATAGAAACACTTTACTATCCGAATGATATTACCGATGAATATCCTTATGACAACAGGGTAATGGCAAACTTGTTTCATAACGAGATAATGGATGCTTTAAAGAGATCATCCAGAGGAATAACACCGAGGCCGGGACTGCATGTTCTGAACAAGACAAAAATGCCGGCAATACTTGCGGAGCTTGGGTTTGTTACAAACTCAGAGGATTTTGCGGAGATTAAAAAGACAGAGTACAGGGAAATGGCGGCAAGGGCACTGGCAGCATCAATAGTGAGATTTTATCAGGAAATTGAGCAAATCAACCTTAATATAGATGTCAATGCTATTTATGCGGCTCCTATGCCATAAGACAATATAGGCAGAATCAATCGAAACAAAAGGGGGTATTGCAAACTACCGAGTTGGCAGTTTGCGATACCCCCTTTTTATGTCAATCTCTTTCTGTGCAGCTCATTATACCACGAATATACCCCTTATATACTTAATATAATATATTGATAAACTATAGGGGGTGGAATGAATGAAGAGAAAATATGTACTTTTGTTAACATTATCTATAAGCTGCACACTTATTTTTACAAGCTGCAGCAACCCGCTGACTTCCCTGCGAGATTTTTTTAATAAGGAAGCTGAAATGGCAGAAGAGAATAAGGAACAAGCACAGGAGGAAACCCAGTGTATGGATGAAGTCGCTTTTTCTCAGCCGGAGAACAGCAGGGCAACGGTGCTATACTATAAAGACAATGAAGACCTTCTTGTACCGGTAATGAGATATATGCCAAAAGGCGATCTTGGAGTAGCCAAAGCAGCATTATCAGCACTTATTTACAGCCCCGAGAAAGCGCAGGATCTCAACGCAGCAGGCCTGACACCGACGCTGCCCATAGGTACTAAAATTAATGGGGCAACCATCAAAGAAAATGGTTTGGCAATAGTAGATTTCTCAAAGGAGTTTTTGGATTTCAGCAGCAATAAGGCTGAAGAACTTGGGATTAAGGCAATAGTATATACGCTGACAGAATTCCCCAATATAAAATCAATAGAAATAAGAATAGACGGTAAAACGTTGCAAAAAATGCCAAAGGGGACGGAAGTGGAGTCCGGGATGAGGAGAACTGAAATAAATATGCAGGCTGTTGAAAATTCAGTCGAAAAACTATCAAAGGTTGTGGTATACTATCATAAAAAAGGAAGTGGGATGTATTCCTATTTTGTTCCGGTGACAAAATTGGTGTCAGGCTTCAAGAACAGTGCAGAAGCTGCCGTAAATTCACTGCTTGAAGGGCCTGATGAGGACACCGGACTGAATAATCCTTTTCCGGATGGAACTCAATTGCTGGGAGTGCAGGTTAATGGCGGCACAGCTTATGTAAATTTTTCCGAACAAATATTGATCAAACAAGGTGACAAGGCAGCAGAGAGTGCGATGATAAAGTCGGTTGCACTAACCTTAAAGGAGTTTCCGGAGGTTTCAAAAGTCAAGATATTTGTTAACGGGAAAATAGTTGCAAATACTGATGGTTTGGGTGCCGATACCTATATTGATGTTCCGGTTTTTGTAAATTTTTACGAATAAAAGTTTAAACAGTACATAAATAATCCACTTTATTATAAGTGGGTTATCAAACGCCCCTAAGACTCCTATCCCTATATATAGGGTATAAACTAATTTATTATAATAGCAGGTTTATGATTTTCAACTAAGGGGCGTTTGATAAAGGCTCGCGGCGCGATGCACACAAAACGCGCAGGGAAGGCGCTTTAGCGCCCGCATTTTGGCGCGCAATTCGCGCAAAGCGCTCATTGAATTTTGATCAATGGTTGACAAGCTGTGTGATTTAAAAGTGTTTTGGAAAGAAAGAACAAAATAAATAAATTGCTATTTAGAAATACTATTATAGTATAGTTTATATTATAATACTTATGGGGCAACAATCATTTTTTTATAAAAATTTTTAGGCTTTTGCCCCATTGTATTGCTTTTGTAAAAGGAAAAAGCATTGCTTGGGAAGGAAGGCGGACATATGAGGAGAATAGACGGTAGGAGCAACAATCAGATAAGACCTGTAAAAATTACAAGGAATTATATGAAACATGCTGAGGGCTCCGTATTAATTGAAACGGGTGACACAAAAGTGATTTGCACTGCTTCTTTTGATGAAAAGGTACCCCCTTTCATCAAGGGAACCGGCAAGGGTTGGATTACCGGTGAATACGGGATGCTTCCCAGATCGACGGATGTGCGTAAACCAAGGGAATCTGCCAGAGGGAAAATTGACGGCAGAACAATGGAGATTCAAAGATTAATAGGAAGGTCGCTGCGATCCATAGTAGATCTTGAGAAGCTGGGAGAGATGACTATTTATATAGATTGCGACGTTATCCAGGCTGACGGGGGCACCAGGACAGCATCTATAACAGGATCTTTTGTAGCTCTTGTTGATGCACTGAATAAGCTTATCCAGATGGAAAAGCTTGAGGAAATGCCACTAAATGGGTATATTGCCGCAGTAAGTGTCGGTATAAAGGATGGGGAGGCTATACTGGACCTTAATTATGCAGAGGATTCAACCTGTCAGGTAGATATGAACCTGGTAATGACCGATAAAGGAGAATTCATTGAAATCCAGGGTACGGGGGAGGCAAGCCCCTTTAACAGAGAGCAGCTGCAGGAAATGATAGAGCTTGGTGAAAAGGGTATAAAGGATCTTTTTGAAATACAGAGGCGAATTCTCGGGGAAGCATCCGGCAAGGCAGGTATGAGCAATGAAGATGATAGCGGCAACAAATAATATACATAAGCTTGAAGAAATAAGGGCTATACTTAAAGATAAAGGAATAACGGTCGTGTCCTTGGCAGATGCGGGTCTGACTGTTGAGATTGAGGAGAACGGCGATAGCTTTACAGATAATGCGCTGATAAAAGCAAGGGAGGTATGGCGGCTGACCGGGGAAGCCGCTATTGCTGATGATTCAGGCCTTGAAGTCGATGCCCTGGGGGGACAGCCGGGAGTGAAATCCGCCAGGTATTCAGGGGAAACAGGGGATGATAAGGACAGGAAGAATAACGAGAAGTTAAAAGCAGCATTGAGGACGGTACCTGACGGGAAGAGGAGCGCCAGATTCTGTTCTGCAATTGCCGCAGTATTTCCCAACGGAAAAGAGATAATAGTGGAAGGCTATGTATACGGGAAAATCGGATATACGGAGAAAGGCGGGAATGGGTTTGGATATGACCCGCTTTTTATAGTTGACGGCTATGGTAAAACTATGGCCGAGCTTGATTCGAAAGAAAAGAATAAAATAAGCCACAGAGCAAATGCCCTTAAGGAATTTGTGAAAAAACTTGAATAAATTACAGTGAATACCGGCAGCAAATATGGCCTTAAATAAGTTGACACACATAATAACTTTTGTTATAATTTATAATTGTCGGTGGCAATAAAACAATAAGATTGATATGTGCGGGTGTAGTTCAATGGTAGAACGTCAGCCTTCCAAGCTGATCGCGAGGGTTCGATTCCCTTCACCCGCTCCAAAACATGCGCTTGTAGCTCAGTTGGATAGAGCAACGGACTTCTAATCCGTGTGCCGGGGGTTCGACTCCCTTCAGGCGCACCATCTATGGTGGGTATAGCTCAGTTGGTTAGAGCGCCAGATTGTGGCTCTGGAGGCCGTCGGTTCGACCCCGATTACCCACCCCAAATCATTGTTTGGGGTGTAGCCAAGTGGTAAGGCACAGGACTTTGACTCCTGCATCTCGTTGGTTCAAATCCAGCCACCCCAGCCAGACAAATTTTGACCCACTAGCTCAGTCGGTAGAGCACATGACTTTTAATCATGGTGTCCGGAGTTCGATTCTCCGGTGGGTCACCAAAACCGTGCGGAGTTGGCGGAATTGGCAGACGCGCTAGACTTAGGATCTAGTGTCAGCGACGTGGGGGTTCAAGTCCCTTACTCCGCACCATTTTTATTAATATATGGACACTTTTCATTTGCGGGTTTAACTCAGTGGTAGAGTGTCACCTTGCCAAGGTGAAAGTCGCGAGTCCGAATCTCGTAACCCGCTCCAAAATATGCGCCTGTAGCTCAGTTGGATAGAGCAACGGACTTCTAATCCGTGTGCCGGGGGTTCGACTCCCTTCAGGCGCACCATTTTTTGAAATAACTGCTTAATAAATCGGCGGTTTTTTATTTTATAAATGATGGAGTCGAACCCGTGAGGGCAATTTGCGTTAATAAAATGTCCCTGTGCGGGCATTTTAGCAAATTGTAAGGAGCCTTAAGGCGACGTCATTAGCATGCGCAGCAGGCGGCGACTCTCTTCAGGCGCACCATAGCGGCAAGGTAAACCGGTTATTATGCCGGTTTTTTAATTATTTTTTATTTCCTATTGATTTTATTTCAGACATATAATATAATAAATATATACCCCATGGGGGTATAGGTATAATTAAAAAGGAGTGGTAATTATGGATATAAGAATAACAGAAAACGCAGCAGTTGAGCTTAACAGTATTAATTCGAAGAATTTCAGGATTGAAATTCAAGGTTATGGCTGAGCGGGTCCATATTTTGGATTGGCTCAGGGTGAGCCAAAGGCCGGTGAAGTGATTGTGGAAAAGGACGGAAAGATTTTCTCAGTTGAAAAGGAAATCGCAGATGCAGTCAATTACTTAGAGGTTGACTATTACAAAGGATGGCTGCGAAAAGGCTTTGTGATAAATGTAAACGGCTCAAAAAGCTCCTGCTGATGTGGTAGTGTCTGATTATGAACTGCTGATACGTGAAGGTCGGCTATATCCTGTGCTACGGTGCAGATATAGCCCTTGACTATTATTTGGCTGTTTCATATAATGTTAATGTAATTTTGTGCGCCCATAGCTCAGCTGGATAGAGTGGCTGACTTCGAATCAGTAGGCCGGGGGTTCGACTCCCTCTGGGCGCACCATTGTAGAACAAATAGTGTTGAAAAGCTTAACACTATTTTTTTATATCTTGGGGAGTCGAACCCGTGAGGGCGCGAACGTAAAGCAAAATGACCCTGTGCGGTCATTTTGCAGTGAGCGTAGGAGCCCGGCACCGGAGCAAAGCGAGGGTGGGCGACGTCACAAGCATGCGCAGCAGGCGGCGACTCCCTCTGGGCGCACCAAAATTAACTTGCAGCAACCTGCCCGAAAACATAAGGTGCTGATGTCAGATTTGATAATACAGATTTTAGCGAAGTGATTGCCTTCCTACCGTATATGGCAAGGAGGTTTTTATTTAGAGTAAACTGCGCTTTCAATGATTCAACAGATGTAATATAATGGATTCATGATTACAAGGGACAAGTCCGGAGTTTGAGTATGGAGCTGAGGGTTTAATGTGTGGGGAGGGGTTATTATGAATAATTATTTAATAAGAGAAATGCAGGAATCAGATATCCCGCAAGCAATAAAAATATGGGTAGAGCAGAATAAACTATACTGCAGTGATAATATGGCATTTCCCGGTTATTGGCGGGACAATACCAATGGGATTGCAGGATATCTAAATCGCAGGGTTCAAAGCGGAACTGCCGTTGTAATAGAATTGGATAATAGAGTAATTGGCTATCAGGGATATGAGGAATTCCCATTCAATGGTGAAAAATCAGCTTTCTGTCCGGTTGTATTACATGCTGTTGTTGAAGAGTATAAAGAAGAAGCATATACACTGCTATATAAATATGTTTCACAAAGATGGGTTCTTAAAAACATATTAAATCATATGTGGATAATAAACTTTAACGACCTGAAATTAAGGAATATACTATATGATTTAGGATTTGGTTCATATCTGATAGATGCTTTTGCATGTACCGCCGGACATACATTGCATTGCAATGAATCATATGTTGTTAAAAGGGCAGGAGAAAAGGATAAAGGAGATCTATACGATTTAATCGAGGAGTCAAGGGAGTACTATAGTTCTGCGCCGCTGTTCCTCAGAAGAGACCAGTACTCAATGGAAGAAGTTGAAAGTTTTATTAAGGGAGGGAATTTATTTATTGCCTGGGATAAGGAGATGGCAATCGGTTTCATAAATGTCAGTGTATCTCAAGACAAAAATATAATAGAAATGTGGACGGAGAATTGTGGTTTAATAGATGAGATCGGGGCGTACATAAAACCACAATATAGAGGTAAGGGAATAGGTAAAGAACTGCTAAAGAACGTATTTGATTTTTGTAAAAGCAATAGTATACAAAGCATACATGTTGACTATGAGACGGCGAATATTTTTGCCAATAAGTTTTGGAAAAAATATTTTCGGCCAATGCTTTTATCAGTTAGAAGGACAATAAATAAAAACATTAACGATTAATTGGCAGGTATTTGATGACTAGCGGTATTCGATCCAGTTGAATTAGATATTCAGCTTACGAAAGACAGCAAACTTAGTTAGAGGGAAAATATCATACGACACCAATTATTACAGTTGTCAAAACATAATTCCTGCAGTATAATAATATCAATGCTTCAGGCAGTATTATACAATAATAGAATTTGACATCTGTTGCAAAATTGTGAAAAAATCATGCATCTATAGCTCAGCTGGATAGAGCAGCGGTTTCCGAAGCCGTGTGCCGGGGGTTCGACTCCCTCTAGGTGCACCATTGTAAAGCAAATAGTGTTGAAAAGCCAACACTATTTTTTATATTTTTGGGAGTCGAACCCGTGAGGGCGCGATGGAGATAAAATGAGAAAAATGGGTATAAAAGCAAGCAATATGCATATAATCATGATAATCGGAGCTAATAGAGTTTTTCAAGAGTTGAAATATGGCAATGGAAATGTAATAATATAATCAAAGGTCAAAGAAAGTCAAAGTCAAAAAAGCAAATATTATAAGTAATCAGGAGGCGTTTTGTATGTTCTTAGTACCATATGGCAGAAAAAACAGGGGTTTATCAAAGGGACCTCAGGATATTTTCAGCATAGACAATTTGTTCGACAATTTCTTCGGTGATTCCTTTATGCCGGCTTTTTTTACAGAAGACAAACAAATCAAGGTAGATATTAAGGAAAACGATAAAGAGTACATTGTAGAAGCAGATTTGCCGGGAGTGAAAAAGGAAGAAATAAATGTAGAGCTTAATAATGACAGGCTTACAATATCGGTAGCAAGGAATGAGGAAGTAAACGAAGAAAAAGAAAACTATATCAGAAGAGAAAGAAGAAGCGGCAGCTATTGCAGGAGCTTTTACGTTGAAAATGTAACCGAAGATAAAATTTCTGCCAAGTTTGAAAATGGTGTTTTGTCAATGATACTTCCTAAGAAGGAAGCAGGAACAAAAAAGAAGAACCAGATAGAAATACAATAGCAGTAATGAGGATACACCGCAGGAAGCGGTGTATCCTCATTACTGCGCTAATAAATTGTTTACTCATTATTATCTGTATCTATTTCTGCGAGTATCACATCAATTTTTCTTTCTCTAAGCTTATCAATATATTCTTTAGAAAGCCTGGAGTCACTTATTACGATATCAATTTTATCCAAGTCGCACACAAAGTAAAAGGAATTTACACCGAACTTTCTATTGTCCGCTGCTAAGATAACTTTTTCTGCCTGCTCCAGCATAATGCTGCGGTGGCTTGTGTCATCTTCACCGTAATCTGTCACTCCATTGGTGAGTGTGACACCGCCGGCGCTTAAAAAGGCTTTATCAACAAAAAACTTACGTGAAGCATCGACAGTTATCTTACCGCACATGCAAAGTTCATCAGGGTTAAGCCGTCCTCCCAAAACATAGACGTTTACATTGGAATTAGCAAGTTCATTAATGATAGGTAAAGAGTTTGTGACGACAACAAGATTATTCATATATTTTAGATTTTCTGCGACTTTTAACATAGTGGTACCGGTATCAAGATAAACAGTATCACCTTCATGAACCAGTGCTGCCGCAGCCTGACCAATAGCGGCTTTTTCCTTATAGCTTAACGCAATTCTGGAAGGATATCTTGGCTCGTCAAACCGTGGAGTCAGTAAAATGGCACCACCATAAATTCGTTTGACCAACTTTTGATCCTGCATTGCCTCAAGATCACGCCGCGCTGTTTCATTGGAAACATCGAATTGACGAACGATGTCGGTGATTCTAATGATGTTTTTTTCTTGAAGCATTTCTAATATTACAGATTGTCGTTCTTTTGCAAGCATTACCATACTCCTTTTAATTTTTTCAAAATATGTATAGCTAATTATACTTATTATAAAGTAAACCCCGGCTTTGGGCAAGAATTATTTTTGTTTTCATACATAAATTTTTGTGTTTATGTTGCTAATAAGCAACATAAATGACCGTTATTCTTATACAAATTATGTGGATGTTACACTAAATCTGTGGAATCTACAACATAAATTAAATATAAATGGAAATACAGAATTATGCAAGAAAAATCGTACATGTTATTTCAATAAAATTGTTAGGATATTTGGTGGAAATATCTTAATACAATAAAACAAAATAAAGAATTGTTCTACTTTATTATGCAAGTGCCACATAAAACCACAAAAATATGTTGACATGGCAACAGAAATAGCGTATGATGTAAGCATAAACGATATACCTCTCATAAAATAGTCCGGACAGAAGAAGACTTTTTAACCTTTATGGTATTGATTATTATAGAAAAACGTTCGAATGCACCTTTTTCATTACGTTTTGTGCTTTGAACGAATAGAAAGGAAAGGTATGTACTTATGAACGAACCAAAACTATTCAGCCCAGGTCCGGTTTTAGTAAAAGACAATGTGCGGCATGCATTACTGCATTACGACGTCTGTCATAGGGGTGCAGAATTTGAAGCTATGTTCCAGGAGACGCAAGCACTAATCAAGAGGCTTTTCAATGCGGATGACAGCTATTATTCGGTCATTGTTTCCGGTTCAGGTACTTCTTCCAATGAAACAGTCCTTTCTTCAATTTTTCAGGAGGGGGAAGCCGTCTTATTGATTAAGAACGGTATGTTCGGTGAACGCCTTGAAGAAATCATTGACAAATACAAAGTGCCCAAAGTAAGTTCTGATTTTCCCTGGGGGACTTATCCCGACGTCAGCAAAATTGAAGATTTGATAAAGTCCAATCCCGATATCCGTGTGGTTGCCATGGTTTTTCATGAGACAAGCACCGGCATGATCAATCCTGTTTATGAGGTCGGTCAGCTTTGCAAAAAGTATGGCAAAGTATTTTTTGTAGACTCTGTCTCTGCAACAGGAGGAGAGAATATTGATGTTGTTAAAAACAATATTACTATCACCACATCTGTAGGCGGGAAATGCCTTGGAGCATTTCCGGGTTCCGCATATATATGCGCTAAGGAATCCCTTTTGGAAAGCCTGACAGCGGAACAATGCAAGAACGTGTATTTAAGTCTGTATAAACACTATGTCAGTGCCAAAAATACGCATCAAACCCCCAATACTCCCAATGTGAACTTATTTTGGCCGCTGAATATCGCTTTAAAGAACGTAATCGAAGAAGGTTTGGAAAATCGTATAAAGCGTTACCAGTGTTGCGCTGCGATCATCCGTGAAGGCTTGGTAAAGCTTGGATGTCGTCTCTTGTTGGATGACCATATGTCGAATACTGTTACCTCGGTGTTTTTGCCTTCCGGTATTACAGCCTCTGTTTTCCTTACAGAAATGGAAAAACGGGGATACGTATTTTACATTGGCAAGGGTGATTATGCAAAACAAAACATGATCCAGGTGGCCAATATGGGTGAAATATATGAGCAGAGTTGCCGCAACATGCTGGAGGTATTCTCGGCTTGCCTGGCATCATTGAGACGTTAACTTAGTATTTAATATACTGGAATACCTAAGATAGTCAATAAACAGGGAGGGTTTTGTCTTTGAAGATTTTGATTTGTGGGTTTCATCAGGAGACCAATTCCTTTAATCCAATAATAACAGATATGGAAAACTTCAGGCAGGGCGGTATATTCGAGGGACAGGAGTTAATATCCCGGTTTACGGGGAAACAGAATCAATTAGGCGGGATTATCGATGCCGTTCTTGAGGCAAAGGGGAAGATCATTCCTGGCTATTCAATGACTTCTCAAAGCGGAGGAATGGTTAATAACGAGGTAATGGTACATTTTCTTACAAAGATGCTGCAAATAATTCGTGAGAATAAAACAATTGATGGGCTGTTTTGTGCTTTTCACGGCGCAACACAGACGACTCAGAACGATGATGCTTTTGGAACCATTTTGGAAGCTTTCCGTAATGCTGTAGGGAAAAATGTAGTGATAACTGCTTCTTGCGACCTTCATGCGAACGTGACAGAAAAGGCCGTTCGGAACGCAGATTTTATATGTGGTTATCAAAGCTATCCACACATAGATTGTTATGAAACCGGTTTTCGTTCAGCCAGTATTGGAATTCGACGTATTTTAAACAAAGAAAATCTTTATATGGCTCATACACTGATACCTATGATTGTGCCGGCCAATGGATATACATCGATATCCGGCTTATTTCATGATCTGCTTCAGAAAGGGAAGAATCTTGTAAAAGAAGGGAAGATCTGTGATTTCACAATCTTTCAGATGCAGCCGTGGCTGGACGTATCAGTAGGGGGGTCATCGGTTCTTGTTATTGCAGATTCCAAAAATGCGGCTAAGAAACATGCCTGCGAACTGGCTGCTGCCTTATGGGAGCAAAGAGATAATTTTTGGCCTGATCTATGGGATGTAAATGATATTTTAGCTTTAGCTGCAAATAATAAAACAGGCAAGCCCGTTATTCTTGTTGATTCCGCAGATTCTACGAACGCCGGCGCTACAGGAGACAGCCCGGTCATACTAAAGGACATTTTGGAGTATCAGGAACCAATTAAGACAGCATTTCTGCTGGATGATGACAAGGCTGTGCAGCAAGCAGAAAGAATAGGCGTAGGTAATAAAGGAACCTTTTATTTAGGCGGAACAAAGGCGCCTGACTTATTTAATCCCGTAGAGGTACAAGCAGTTGTCCGTTCCATCCATGATGGAGAGTTTTTGCAGGAAGGACCGGCGGGCAGAGGAATAAACAGGAGTGTGGGCAAAGCTGCTGTGCTAAGTGTGGGATCTGTGGACGTACTAATATGCAAGAATGCTGTTGGAAATGGAGATCCTCAGCTTTATCGTCACTTTGGAATAGAACCTGTTTTCTACCAGTTGGTAATAGTTAAAGCAAACACATCATTTTTAGCTGCATACCAACACATTGCGTCAAAGATTTGTTGGGCGGATACACCTGGTGCCGCTTCCGCCAATTTAAAAAGATTAAATTACCAGCGTCTGCCCAATGGATTTTATCCCTTTAATGATTTAAAATCATATAGGGTATCTGAACCAATATTGTCTTGGAATTCAGAGGAAAAAGAATAATACAATAGTGGCGGTATTAAATTTAAAAGGATGAAGCGTATGAAAGAAAAAGGAAAGAATAAGGACGAATCAGTAAATTTGCAGCGGACACCCAAGGGCGATGGTATAATTCGTTTCATGAGGAAAAAGAGCTATTTTTATCACAATTGTGATGTTTGTAAGGCATACTTATTTATTCTGCCTGCCATGCTGGCGTTTGCAATTTTTATGTTCTGGCCGATAATCGAGACAATATATCTAAGCTTTTTCAAATGGAATATGGTAAAACCCGTTAAGGAATTTGTGGGCTTTAAAAACTATATTGAAATCATTAAAAATCCGGTAACGTACAAGGTATTGGTTAACACAGGGCAATATATACTGATATTACTGCTTATCAATTTTATAGCGCCGTATATCCTGTCATTTGTGCTATCGTCTATAATCCGCAAGGGAAAGAACCTGTACAAAGCGGTTCTGTTCTTGCCCAGCGTCATATCGTTGGTGGTCGGTTCCATACTGTACACATGGATACTGAATCCGGTGTCCGGACCTGCAGCATTAATTGCGGGCAAGATTGGCATAACCTTGCCGGTGTGGTCGAAAACAGAAGGATTGGTCATTGTCGTTCTTAGCTTAATTACCTCATGGAAGGTGTTTGGGTATAACTTTATAGTTATACTTTCCGGTGTAATGGGAGTTCCGCAGGAGATCATCGAGGCAGCAAGACTGGATAATGTTCCATCCCATAGGGTATTCCTGGATATTGTTTTGCCAATGAGCTCTGCTACAGGGATCTATGTGTTTATCATTACCATCGTACAGGGTTTGCAATATGTATTTACACCTATCAAGGTTATTACGCAGGGCGGACCTAACAATGGAAGTGCTAACTTGATTTATAATTCTTATAAGGAGGGCTTTCTCTTGTTTAGCACCGGTACTTCGTCAGCCTTTTCCATGATGACTATGGTATTGTTTATCATATTGCTTGTATTGGAGTTCAAGTATGTGGAAAGGGGTGTATACTATGAGAATTAAACTTAACGGCAGACAATGGGGTTGGCATATATTCCTGTGCTTGTTGGTCATGTTTCTTTTAGCGCCCATTGTGTATGCGATTTCAACCTCTTTCAAAACGCTTTCTGACGCCACCAATAATGTTCTGAGCCTTATTCCCGAGAAGTTCTCGGTAGAATCTTATAAAAGTGTGCTGATGAGAATACCTTTTATCAAAATTACTACAAATACATTTTTCATTGCTTCATCCGTAACACTGTTTAAAATCATTACCAGCGTATTGGCAGCATATTCCCTGGTATATTTTAGGTTTAGAGGAAGAAACGCTCTATACTTCATTCTCATCAGCACTATGTTCATACCCTTCACTGTTACCATGATTCCTAATTATTTGACAATCGGAAAGCTTGGACTGTTAAACAGTTCATGGGGTGTTATTCTTCCGCAATTAGCCGATGCATTGGGTATTTTTCTGCTGCGTCAGTCAATGCGTACAATCCCCCGCTCTTTGATTGAAGTATGTCAATTGGACAATATAGGACACTTGCGTATCATAAAAGATATTGTGGTACCATTGATCAAACCGTCAATCATTTCAACAGGTATAATATTTTTCATCAATTCATGGAATGAATATGTGTGGCCGGTGCTGATTCTGAAAACGGAGGAACATTTTACGCTGTCGCTGGCATTACAGATGTTTATTAATGCAGAAGGCGGTACGGATGTTACAGTTGCAATGGCGATCTCTGTAATGACTATGATCTTGCCATTAGCATTGTATATCATCTTCCAGCGTTTTATCATCAATACATTTACCCAGTCAGGTATTAAGGGATAACATAATGGCTGAAAGAGAGGATAATATGAACAGTATTGTATTCGAGCATGTTGACAAGACTTACGACAAAAAAGTTTTCGTGATTAAAGACTTGAATCTGGCAATCAAAAAGGGAGAGCGCATTATTTTTTTAGGGCCGTCTGGCTGCGGGAAATCGACTACTCTGCGTATGATCGCCGGCTTGGAGACTATTAGTGCAGGAAATCTGTTTATGGGGGACAAACTGGTAAATAATATACCCAGCGGCGAGCGTGAGGTTGCTATGGTTTTTCAAAACTATGCACTTTTCCCTCATATGTCGGTGGAAGATAATATTTCTTACGGCTTGAAGATTCAAAAGATGCCCAAAGACGAAATTGCAAATCGCTTGAAAGAAGCATTGCGTATATTGGAATTGGAGGGCTTGGAGAAAAGAAAACCCAGAGAACTTTCCGGTGGTCAGCGTCAGCGTGTGGCGCTAGCCAGGGCAGTAGTGAAGCGGTCCGACTATTTTCTGTTGGATGAGCCGCTTTCCAACTTGGATGCTCAGTTACGTGCCCATGCAAGAAAACAGCTTGTGAAAATACATGAGACTTTCCACCAGACGTTAGTGTATGTAACACACGATCAAGTAGAGGCTATGACGGTGGGTAACCGGATTGCCCTGATGAATAAAGGCGATATTCAAATGATTGACACACCAAAGAAGGTATATAACCGTCCTGTGAATGTATTTACAGCTAAGTTTATAGGGTCTCCTCCCATGAATATCATCAATATAGAATATGCTGACGGACAAATCATTATAGGTGAACACAGGATTACACCGCCGGAAATGTGGAAAAGGCTGATGTATAAAAACGGCAAGGACAGGTTCATAATGGGAATACGCCCGGAACATGTGAAACTTATTATAAATAAAGAGGATGACGCCGTTCCTTGCTCTATCCGTTATATAGAAGACTATGGCAACGATATCGGGATGTATTTTAGTATGGCGGGAGAAGAAATGATTGCCGTTTGTGATAGTAACGCGCCAATAAACAATCAAGAAGTTTACTTTCACCCTGATTATAAAAATATACACCTATTTGATGCAGATACTGAGAACTCTATTGGTTACCCTCAAGAGATTGACTGATAAAAAACAGAATATCTATTTTCTAAAAATCAAATATGCATATTAAAAAAAAGAAAGGGGTAGAGAAAATGAAGAAGGTATCCAAAGTAACAGCACTGACATTGGCTGCAATCATGTTATTCAGCGCATGTTCAGCAGGGGTGAAAGAGGGGGCAGAAGTACAATCCCCTGCAAAAAAGGTTACTATCGAGTATTGGCATGGTCAGCCTGACACCATGGGCGGTGCGCAAATCGGAGAATTTGTGAAGGGATTCAATGCACAGAGCGATACCACAGAAGTAGTAGTCAAATATTTCAACGATCAATACACTGGCATTCTGCAGGGGCTTCAGGCGGATGCTGCTGCAGGTACTGCACCCGGTATCATCCAGTTGGGTTGGCTATACGCGGATTACTTTATGAAAAACTTCAAGTATACGCCTCCCCAGAAAATTATTGATGATTATTTTCCTGATGATGCCACCTTCTTAACGGATGCTTTTGATGAAAACATCCTGGATTTATGTGAGTTCAACGGTGTCCGTATTGGCGCCCCCTATTCGCTGAGCAGCAGCGTTATGTTCTATAACGTAGACTTGCTTAAACAAGCCGGCCTACCTGAAAAAGGCCCACAGACATGGGAAGATGTTGCTGCTTATTCCAGGCAGATCAAAGAAAAAACCGGAAAATACGGTGTCTATGTTGAGGAGTATAATTGGACCTATTACACTCTTATGTCCAGTAACGGCTCCAAGGTAACCACCAGCAAAGACGGCAAGAGCTATGCAAATTTCGCCACCGGTAATGAAGGAGCAGAAGCTTATCAGTTTATGTCCGATTTGATTAAGAAAGGCTATGCGCTCCATACTACTGTTGCCGAAGGCATGCAGTCATTCAAGGACGGCAACGTAGGTATGGCTTTTGCAACCATTGCCCAGATGAACAGTATCGAGAAAAGCGCAAATTTCAAAGTTGCCTCCATCAGTGCCCCATCCTTTGGAGATAAGAAACCTGTCTTACATGCCGGAGGATGCATGCTGGCAATTACAGCCCTTAGTGAAGAACAAAAGAAAGCCAGCTGGGAGTTTATGAAGTTCCTGCTAAGCCGGGAAAATATTTCAGAATGGACTAAGGCAACCGGTTATGTGCCTGCCCGAAATGACGTATCTAATGCCGAGGATGGATTAAAGGGTTATCTGGAAAAGAACCCCCTTATGTGGGCGGCAATGGATCAAATCCCAAATATGGTGGCATGGCCCTTCTACTCTGGTGACGCCGGGCTGGCCGGCGATGTATACATGATGGATGTACGTGATAAGATCCTGAATGGTTCAAATGCCAAAGAGGTGTTGACGGAAGCGCAGGATTATATTAATAAAATGGTGAACTAAACGGCTTTTTATATGATGACAGTGAGGTATTATCATGAATATATTGATTAGTTCCATATTATTCCCACCTGACGGTATTGGAAATATGCATGATTTGTTAAAAGCAGCAGATGATCCGGAAATTGGGGTTGAGGTTTTCCCATTCTGGCAGTTAACCCGGTTTGAAAATATTCTCAAGGCAAACCTTCCTTTGTTGCAGGGACGCCGTATAGTATTTCACAGTCAGTATCAGTGTACTGACCCCTGCTTTCCGATTGGTACACCGGAGTACGATGTTTCAATGAAGTATTACAACAGCACTTTTACTTACGCAAAAATGCTTGGGGCTGCCTACATTGTGTTCCACTATTATAATTTCCATTTTGATATATCGGAGCGGGAAGAAAAACTCAAAGTTGCAACTAAAAATCTTGGCATTCTAAAATCTTTGGCGCGGGGATTCGGATTGAAACTGGCCATCGAAAATACAGAGATTACTCGTGACGGTTGTTATATGTTTACCGAGGATTCTTTTATTCAGATGGCAAGGTCTACTCCGGACTGCCACATCTTAATAGATATAGGCCATGCTAATTGTGCGGGCTGGGATCTATCCAGGGTAATACGCGAACTGTCGGATAAAATTGTAGGTTATCACCTGCATAATAATAACGGCATGGAGGACTCACATTGCCGCATACTGGATGGTACGCTGGACATGGATAGGTTTATGCAGGATTTTTGTCTGTACACACCGGGGGCTGATCTGACCATTGAATATTCACCTGACTTGACTTGGGACACAAAAGATATATGTGAGGATATTAATTTTTTAAAAAGATATGCATAATTTATCAATCTGATTAATAAGCAGATATAGAGAGGGGCATGGGCACAACCTATGATACCGATATGGCTTTGGCTGTGCACCATGCCCTTTTATTTTTAACACTTCATAAAGCAAACAAATCTGGAAGGGGTATTTTGGATATGGGGACGGTTATTCTTCGCCTTGTATTATCAGTAGCGCTAGGTGGGCTGATTGGACAGGAGAGAGAAAACAAAAACAGGCCTGCAGGGTTAAGAACACACATTTTGGTTTGCATGAGTGCATCAATTGTAATGCTTTCTTCTGAGTTCTTACTTAATAAATATGGCAGCGTGGTCAATACCGATCCTGCCAGGCTGGGAGCACAAGTCATAAGCGGTATAGGATTTCTTGGCGCCGGAACGATCATAAGAGAAGGCGGAAGTGTCAAGGGTTTAACCACAGCTGCAAGCCTTTGGTCAGTAGCATGTATTGGATTGGCTGTTGGTATGGGTTTTTACGAAGGGGCTGTATTTGGGACGATTTTGTTATACCTTACACTTTTCCTGCTTGGTAAATTAGAAAAGATAGTTGAAACAAAAGCATCCTATATTGAAATTATTGTAGACATGGATGACACACCTGGAAAGATCGGTGAAATTGGTACCTACCTGGGTAAACATAATATAAATATAGGCAATATGAAATTCCTGCATAATGACAGCCTTGACGAAAATGAAGTATCATTAATGATTTCCATGAAGCTCCCCAACGGAATAACATATGGTAAAATAGCAGAGGAGATAAAGCTTATAAAGGGCGTTCACAGTGTTAATAAAACTTGAACAATGATGTGGATAGTACCTATTGTCACAACTAATACGGCGAAACCGGTTTCACCGTACAACAGCACCATCGATTTGCGTAGAAAAATGCTGTCCAAACTTGCGAAAAAAAATTGAAGGATACAGCTTCAATATATAGAAATTACCTTATTATAGTGCCATATTAAGGTATAAATATCATGCTATAATAAGTCTTTGCATTGGTTTGGAGTGAGTCAGGTGAAGGAATACTTTGGGGCAATAGATGAATATCAGCCCCTGTGGGGTTCCTGGCGGGTAGAGGAGCTTATTGAACAGGGAAATTACAGCAAGGTGTACAGGGTATGTAAGGAAGAATGGGGCAGGCGGTATATTTCCACTGTTAAATTTATGAGTTTTTCCGTTGGCAGCAGTGATATTAAGGAAGCCCAAATCATCGGTATTGATGCTGCAGTCATGCCGGAATACTTTAAAAGCCTAGTGGGCAGCATTCAAAATGAAATTGAACTGATGTACAAATTAAGAGGGAACAGCAATATCGTGACTTATGAGGACCACGGAATATATGAAAAAAAGGACAATTCAGGCTGGGACGTGCTGATAAGAATGGAATTTCTGGAGCCATTACCTGACTTTATTGAGGGGCATAAGCTTGACAGGTTCAAAGCAGTCAAACTGGGGATTGACATATGCAAGGCTCTGGAAGCCTGTGTAAGGGAGGGTATAATACATAGGGATATAAGGGATTCAAGCATATTTATATCACCTAAAGGGGAATTTAAGCTGGGAAACTTCTGTATGGCAAAGGAGTTTTCACAGGTGAGACGGCCGGCTCTTGCCATACCCAGTCCGCTATATATGGCTCCTGAGCTTTATAAGGAACAGGGATATGATTTTTCGGCAGATATATATTCTTTGGGAATAGTAATGTATAAGCTTCTTAATAAAGGGAGGCTGCCATTTCTGCCTTTACCTCCAAACACTATTTCTGTTGATGATACTGAAAGGTCCATAGCCGACAGGATGACCGGAAAAGAATTGATACTTCCTGCAGATGCAGGAGAAAACCTTGGGGCCATTGTCCTGAAAGCCTGCAGCTATGATAAAAGGGACAGATATAAATCACCCTACGAATTTCGGCAGAAGCTTGAACGTTTTTTAAAGACAGAGGCAAAGTCGGCAAAAAGCGATAGTCAATCGGTGGAAGAAGAGTTTATTTACACAGAGGCCGGCTGCGAAGAAGCAAAATTGCCGGCAGCGGAAGAAAAACTTGAAATGGGAAATGAAAACCCAAGGAGGGCTGAAAGGGAAGCAGCGGCTGAAATCGCTGCAACAGCCGGGGACAGTAATAATGATACAAGGACGGGAAGAAAAAAAAGTGTTCAAACAATAGCGGTCGGGGCTGCTTTAATGATATTTGCGTTTATTCTCGGCTATACCCTCAATTACGAACCCTTACCGGCTGCGGAGGAGCCGACTGCCGAAAAAGATATTGAAATAGCACACATTGCCCCGGAACCTGAGATTGCAGAAGCTCCAACTCCCGAACCTGCCATAGAAATAATTAAAGAAGCTAATCGTGAAATATCGAAAGCGACAAAAAGGAAAAAAGAATTGGAAAAGCTTAGTAAGGAAGCTATGGAGAATTATCGGCAGCATGAATATGAAAAGGCAATCAAGGTTTATTCGGAGCTCATTAAGGCAGATGCTTCATACAACAACGCAGAATATGCAGATTCATTCCTGCAGCTTGCCGCAGGGCATAATCTGGCGGGGGTGAAGGAATACAGCAAAGGCAGATTTGAACAGGCAGCGAAAGAATTTGAAAAAGCCATGGGCTGGCTTGACACTATGAAAAAAAGTACAGGCAATTATGACGAGCAGCGCTGTTCAGGGCTAAAGGCCATTTATGAAGAAAACAAAAATAGAACATTTGAAAAAAAAGAAAAGATTGATGAATTCTTAAAGCTGGCTGCCGAATGTAATGCAGCCGGAGTAAAGCTTTATAATGAGGGTTATTTTGGAAAATCAAAGCAGGAATTTGAAAAAGCCTTAAGCTACCTGGGGGAAATAAGGATTTTGGTGCCGGAATACTCAGCCAATGGTTACGAGGGCTTGATAGAAATTTACAAAGGGAACTTAAGCCGGGCAGAAAAGAGGTAATAATTATTGCTCAACAAAAATCAACTTATCCATTAATAACGTGTTGACATCATTAAAATTCTTTTGTATAATTAAAAAGTCAGTTGACCGGACTGCACAAAGCAAACATGCGCCATTAGCTCAGTTGGTAGAGCAATTGACTCTTAATCAATGGGTCCTGGGTTCGAGTCCCCGATGGCGCACCATTTTATTTTTTGGGTATAAAACCTTGCAATTGCAGGGTTTTAATTTTTTGCGTTTAAGTCGAAAACAGCAAATCATTAAGGAGACTATTTATAAACTCTTTATTAAATTATAGTTACTCTGGCCGTAGGCTCAGATGCTCTTTGCTGAGTACCGATAACTTTCAATATATTTCCTAATACAGACAGTACACTCCCGGTAGTCATATTTATATTTGGTATTATTGAACCGGTTGTAATTCCAGCTTGTAGGTTTATTTCCCTTTCTCTCAGCCGTGCAGCTGCAACTTGAGCAAATATTACGCTTGCGGCCATAAAGAATAAAGTTGCAGTTGCAGCTGTTCTAGGAGCCGGTGAAGGTTCGTCGGGCGTTTCTGTTCTGTTTTGACTTTGCAATATTTCGTTAATATTCTGTTTGGCTGAGATAATGAGAATTATATAACCAATTATATCAACAATTGCCCCTAATATTTCTTTTAATGTTAAATTCAGTTCAAAAGAGGCTTTATCTGATAGCATTGATGGATTACTCTGCTCCATGCCAGTATTCACCTTCATCTATTTGACAGATAATTATTATATATTTTGTATTAGTATATGTGAGTTTGTACACAAATTGCAGGTTTTATTATTATATAGTATAAGAAAGCGATTGATGATAATCTGTTGATAATCAATTACTTTACTCATTATTCCAAATATCAGGATAAGTGCAATGAAATGCAATAATACGCCAGTTAACGGGAATATTCGACAAATGGTATAAAAAGGATATTTGCAGCAGCGATATATGATATAATTATAGGGAATAAATAGATTCCGGTAAATATGAGGTATATATTCATGAGAATTATTCCGGATAAAATATTAAAAGAGATGGAAAAGAATATATACAGCGGAATAAACCTGTGGAATGCGGCAATAGTATTTTCATGGACCCTATTGTGGCTTTTTCTTATTAACAGGGGAACAAGCTTTTTATTCACCTATATTTCCGGAGGGCTGTTTTATATTACCCTGCCGGTTTTGTGCTTTGTGATTTTCAAGGATATAAAGAGATATTTGAACTTTCCTGAAGAGAATAAAAAAATGCCTGTTTTTATAGGGCATAAACCGGATACAATATTTGTCTATCCAATTTTCTTAATGTCGCTTATAGGAATTATCAGCAATTTGCTAACCATGTCGGGACTTTTTCCTGCCGTTCTCCGTCAGACTGATGCGGGAGGGGCCAGAGTAGTTGAGTTTGCAGCAAGGATAGTGCTTTTGCCTTTGGCGGCATTTGCAGAAGAGCTTCTCAACCTATTGACGGTTTCAATTTTGTATAAAAAAATGAAGCAGATTAAGAAATTCAGACTTGTTGGCAGCATTATCTCTGCTTCCCTGGTTTTCGGCATTATCCATTCCTTTGGCTGGGGGCTGGATGCGGCAATTCTTATAGGCATATCGTATATGCCGGTGTTCCTGGCCACATTATATACCGGAAACATCTGGGTAAGCTTTTTAGCACATTTATATAACGATTTGATTGCCTTTACAAAAGCTTATTACAGCGGCTACCACATTATTGTAATCGCTGCCGTCACGGTAATACCTGCCCTATGGGCAATCATGGCTATGGTCAGGAAGACGCGCTGACGGCACCGAGGCCTTTTACAAAATCATAAAAATCTTCATAATACCCTTCATAAGTGCTGTTTATTCTCTCTTTCGTACTATTGATCATATGATTCCTTATAAGAAAGGTTTTCATCCCAAGATTAAGAGCAGCAAGATCCTCCTGGACATCATTGCCTAC
>JAKPKE010000081.1 GCA_029553855.1 Bacillota bacterium
CAACCTAATAGTCCTGCAGAGGCTATCAACTATGGTATCGGTATGGTTCCCGAAGATCGTAAGGAACAAGGTCTAATCCTTCAGATGACAATTCGGGACAACTTAACTATTCCTATGCTATCGGAACTTTTTAATGGTTTGAGTATTAATCGCCGTCGTCAGAGAGAAATTGCGCAGGCTCAAGTAGACCAGCTCAAAATTCATATTACATCTCTAGAACAGCAAGTTCTGTTATTGAGTGGAGGTAATCAGCAGAAAGTTGTTTTGGGTAAGTGGCTGGCGAAGAATTGTCGCCTACTTATTCTAGATGAACCAACTCGAGGCATCGATATTGGGGCAAAATTCGAAATATATAAGATTATCAACGATCTAGTGAAGAAGGGTATAGGTATTCTTTTTATCTCTTCAGATCTTGAGGAGCTTATTGCTATGAGTGATCGGATCTATGTAATGAGCGATGGTTGTATTATAGCTGAGTATCCCGGTGGCTCCACAGAGCAAGAAACTATTTTGAACTGCATTTCAAGAGGAGAAAAATAAAGGCATGCGTAAAAGGATCCTCTGGAAAAATTATGGGAGCCTCTTTGGGCTTATTGCTATTGGCTTGGTAATGAGCTTGCTTTCTGATCGATTTTTTACCCTATCGAATTTGATTAATATTGCCAGGCAAGTATCGATCAATGCAATTATCGCTATGGGAATGACAATGGTAATTATTACCGGTGGGATTGATCTTTCTGTCGGGAGCCTAGTAGCCCTCACTGGATGTACTGCTATACTTGCCATGAGATTGCCTGGATCGGACCTAACTGGAATTATAATAGGTTTGGGATTGGGGGCTACTATCGGTCTTTTGAATGGATTGCTAATAGCTTACGCTAAGATTCCACCTTTTATCGAAACACTAGCTATGTTGACAATAGCGCGCGGTACAGCCTTGGTTATAACAAATGGGCAACCAATCGTGCGCTTTGAAAGTCCATATCGCTGGCTAGGAGAAGGAATGATAGCAGGTGTGCCGGTCCCTGTTATTTTGATGTTGCTGATATTAGGTCTAACGCATTTCATATTATCTTTCACTCCCTTGGGTTCTTATATATATGCTATCGGTGGAAATGAAGAGACAGCTCGTCTTTCTGGAGTAAAGGTAAATCGAATAAAGAGCATAGTGTACCTGATAAGTGGTCTTTACACCGGAATTTCAGGATTGATTCTAGCTGGCAGACTCGGATCTGCCCAGCCTAATACTGGAGAAGGGTTTGAGCTTGATGCAATAGCTGCCGTTGTATTAGGTGGGACAAGTCTTATGGGTGGAAGGGGATCTGTTTGGGGAACATTGATTGGCGTATTTATAATTGGGATTCTTAACAATGGCTTTAATCTGCTGAATGTGAGCCCCTTTTACCAGCTAATAGCTAAGGGTATAGTGATTATCTTTGCAGTGCTTTTAGATCAAATACTAAAGCGATAACTGCTTATGTAAAAGGAAGTAGAATAAATCTATGGCTGAAATACAATCGTTGGCTCGTGGCTTAAAGATCCTAGAAATTATGGCTGAAAGCGAATTTGGAATCGGTATTACAGAATTAGCTGAGCAACTGCAGGTGGACAAATCCACTGCT
>JAKPKE010000096.1 GCA_029553855.1 Bacillota bacterium
AACAGGTCTCTGCGCAGGCTTTGTTGAAAAGTACGTAAAGCCGGCATGGACGCCGGCTTAGGTGCCACGGGTCAAGGATGGCCCATTGGCACCGTTAGTACTTTGCCAAAGGCGAGCAGTTGGCAGTAAAAAGCTGATATTCTATAAGTTCTGTTACACTGCATGTGGAGTTCCACAGGCAGCCCACAGAAAAGAATATCTAGCTTTTTACTATGCATATGGCCTGTCAAAATCATAACCCGTGTGCATCGATATACTATGTAATTCTCCCCAAGGGAATCCACAAACTTGAGGGCTGTTATGTCACATTCTTCTTCTATTGTGCAAAAGCTACTTTTTAATACGACAAATACTTTGATTTTTACTGTGTTATAGTCTACAATCATTATAACGGATATTTAGAGATATGAGCAGATACTTATGAAAAGCACGCCGGTAGCACTCATTTATTGAGGTGAAAATATGAATAAGTATAATAAACCATTAATTATATATTTTACTTTGATACTTATTGTTGCATTTATATTTGGATCAATGGAAAACGAGAATGAAAGAAAAGGGCAAATTATGAGTTCGGGCAATAAACATAATACAGAGAGAAAACTGGTAGTAGGACGCGCTAATGATTCAGTTACTCTGGATCCTTCCTGTACTACTGAAATTGATTCCTTCAAAGTAACTGTCAATATACTGGAAACTTTGGTGAAATGCGGAATAGACGGGAACCAGATCGTTCCCTGTCTGGCTGAAAGCTGGACATCCAGTGAGGACGGATTGAACTGGGTGTTCAAACTGCGCCAGGGAATTCAGTTCCATGACGGTACCGCTTTCAATGCTTCAGCGGTTGTTTTCAATTTTAATCGCTGGATGGACGTTTACAATCCATACCATGATGGCCCATTCAGCTATTGGAACTATATTTTTGGCGGTTTTCCCGGATTGGTAAAAAGCGTAAGAGCACTGACGAATTATTCCGTAGAAATAAAACTGAATAAGCCTTTTGCGCCTTTCTTAAATGCACTGGCAATGCCGACATTTGGAATATCAAGCCCTGAAGCTGTAAGGAAATATGGAAAAGATTTATCTGAACATCCGGTTGGGACAGGCCCTTTTATTTTTGAGAGCTGGGAGCACAAAAAAAGTATTGTTCTCATACGCAACGAAAGGTATTGGAACGGCATTGCCAAAGTCAAAGAAGTGGAGTTTAAGGTTATCCCTTCAAATAAAGATAGGTTGGAGGAATTAAGGCAGGATTTGATTCATATTGCGGATTACCTCAGCCCTGAAGATATTGCCAGTATCAGGTACGACCCCAATCTGTATTTGCATTTCAGACCGGGCTTTAATGTTGGTTATATGGCGATTAATAATGAGAAGGCCCCTTTTAATAATAGGAAGGTAAGAGTTGCCATTAACCATGCCATTGACAAGGAAAAACTGATCAATGATGTATTCGACAATTTGGCTAAACCTGCAAAAACCCTTATGCCGCCATCTCTTTGGGGCTATAATGGAAATTTGGAAGCCTACGAATTCAACCCTGAAAAGTCAAGGCAGCTTCTGACGGAAGCGGGATATCCCAATGGATTTAAAACTACACTGTGGGTTATGAATGCTTCAAGAGAATACTTGCCAAAACCCATAGAGACGGCTAAATTCATTAAGGAAAGTCTTGGACAGGTTAATATTGACGTGGAAATAAGAGTGTTTAACTGGGATGAATACCTGACAAGAATACAAAACGGCGAACACGAAATTGCACTGATCGGCTGGACAGGCGACTATGCTGATCCGGATAACTTTCTGTACACTATGCTGGCTTCCGAAAATGCAAAGCAAGGACTCGCGGGCAATTACTCCTTTTATAGAAGCAGGGAAGCAGATCAGCTGTTGGCGCAGGCAAGGCAAACCACCAACCTGGTCTTTCGCAGAAGCCTGTATTCGAGACTGCAGGAAATGGTAAATTATGATGCGCCTTCTGTCCCGCTGGTACACACTACGCCGGTATTGGCCGCACGATTATCGGTCAAGGGATACACACCCCATATGACCGGTGTTGAGTCTTTGGAGCAGGTTTCTCTAGATTTAGAATAATGAAAGGGTAGAGGATATAATTGAAGCACAGGGTTTTTAGAGCTGCACTTTTACTTGTCTTTGCCGCTTTGCTTGTTTTAATAAATATGCCCTTTGAAGAAAAAAGCAGGCCTATAGTCTTCACACTTCCCGGGCTGCCCCGACCCATAGCAAAGACGCCGGTTGTTATTACTTCCGCAGGGCAAAGTACGGATACGTATATAATTCATGATATTACAAATCAATTGATGATTAGGAGTTTTTTCATGCCCCAGGCTGAAGACACAGATTTAGAGGATGTCGAAACGGTTGTTTTTACAGTAGGTTATAGTTCCTTAGGGGCAAAGTATCGGGATATAAGTTACGAAGAAGAAATAAAGCGCGTGAAAAGGCTTTTAGAAAAGGCAAAAGAAGACAAGTTAACGGTCTTGGTTGTTGTTTTAGGAGGAGACCATGCAGATAGCAATAAGACGGAAACGCTTCTGAGGCTTGTTGGCGCACAGGCGGATTATCTAATAGGCTTACGGGAATCAAGCAACGAGATTATTCTGACTGAGTTGGCAGAGGACGGAAATATCCCATTGACGTTAGTTAACAGTGTAAATGATATCTCCGGGTCTTTTGCTTCGGCCTTCCGTTAGGAGATAGTATATGTAATATGCAAGCAGATGGAAGAGGTATTACCATGTTAACCGGTGAAATGAAAGTAAGAGAAATTAAATACCCGGAGATTTTTCTGACAGGGGGAATTTTTCTCATCGCTCTTGGCATGCTGTTTCCTGTATTTTCACAGAACATCTGGTTCGGAGTAATTATAAAGACAAGGGAAGCTATTATTACGGGGGATAGCGGGCATCTTATTCTTGCATCCGCTTTTATCAATTGCCTCTACTCGCTTCAAAGTATTATTCTGTATATGGGGACTATGTTGGTTGTCTTTTATTCAAGGTTTAATAAAGGGTTGAAATCCTTTGATGTGTTTCTTTTTTCTTTGATTATTATAATACTTTTACACTGGACCAGCTCATTGATTTTTGAAATACCCTGGGAGCCTGTGTCAACAATATTGGCTTTGGTTATTTCACTGTTTCTTTTTGAAAGATTGTTTGGAGAGACCTACAGCTTTATTCAGGTTTTTATAGTCTCAATACAGGTCTTCTTTGCTTTTCATTGGCTGAATATAATGCCTTCTTTTTCGCCATACAGATTTGGAAGAAGCGATATTCTGTATGGTGTTAAGATTGCGGGTGTATATCTTAACGCAGATACAGTTTTAAACTTTACCGGATTTGCTTTTTTTCTGCCCTTTATTATATCGGCGTTTATTACTGCAACTCTCTTTATAAGCTACTCGCAAAATATACGCATGGTGAGAGAAAATTATGAAAAAGAAACCGAAATCAGGAATATGAGAACAGAGGCTTTGGAAAACAGAGTATATCAGGAAGTAAAATCTCTCGTGCATGATCTGAAAACACCTTTGGTAACAATTCGAGGACTTAATTCCCTAATGCTTTCTTCAAATGGACATGAGAAATTGTCGGAGTATGGCAATCGCATTGAAAACTCTGTAACAAAAATGAGTGAGATGATTTCAGGTTATCTCTATGAGTCCTCGCGACAAAAAATCAAAACAATTGAGCTGATTAATTTTATCAGGGCACAGCTCCCTTTGGAGGACGAAAGGATTAAGTTTGTTATTGATATTCAAGATGAGCTTCCCGATATATATGTAAACAAAATACGAATAGCAAGGGCTGTGATCAATATACTTGAAAACGCAATTATTGTTCCCCATAAGCAGCTATACAAGTTGATAAATGTTACGATTAAAACAGTCGAAAAAGGCATTAAAATAATTGTCAGAGACAACGGCATTGGTATCGGGGATTTGGAAATGGAGCGGATATGGGAAATAGGTTATTCCTCAAACAACACATCGGGCATGGGCCTGCCCTTTGCAAAACGGGTGATAGAAGACAACATGGGGACAATAGAAATTGCAAGTCAATTAGATGAAGGAACTACTGTAACTGTTTTTTTGCCGTCAGTTGACAGCCTTGAAATAGATGATGCGAGTAATATGAAAGCATAGGATTTGAGGTGATTGAATTGACAATTGCAAGTGTTCCTGAAATTGTTATAATAGACGATGAAGCTGATATTCTTTATACGATTAAAGAAATTTGCACGTATGGGGGATGGGAAGCCGTTACCGCATCTAACGGAAAGCAAGGCTATGAGTTGTGCAAAAAACATAAACCAAAGCTTGTATTGGTGGACTATCATATGCCGGATTGGGATGGTCTGACAACCGTAAAAAAAATCAGACAATTGGACAATTCCGTATCAATATTGATATTGACTGTCGACGAAAGACAGGAGATAGCCGAAAAGTTTATTGCTGCCGGGGCAACTGATTTTGCCATTAAACCGATTAAATCACCGGATTTGATTTCCCGCATAAAAATTAATTTGAAAATAAATGAGATTCAAAGCAAATATGAAGCAGACAGACATCAGGTTTATATTGACAAGGGAATAAGCCCTGCTACCCTGAGCATTATATGCGACTATTTCAAGGAACAGGACAGAGGGCTTACAATAGACGAAATAACCATCGGCCTTAATTTGGCATATCAGACGGTGCATAGGTACATACAGTATCTTATTGAAGAAAAAATGATAGAAACCGTTCCAATTTACGGACAATTAGGAAGACCGAAAAATAAATATAAATTACTTTAAGAATTTTCAGAGAAATATGTTATAAAAGTAGGAATATATTAAATTGTATGGAAATAAGCTTATTAATTTGCTAAATGCCTGCGATATCCAAAATAATTTCATTTAGTATTTTATATATTGTCATGAATATATATAAATAAAGATTGGTACTTGGAAAGCATAGCTTTCAAGTCTAATAAATAAATATTAATGGAGGGGAATTTTTTGAAAAAGATAATAGCGTTAATGCTGGCAGTTGTAATGCTTTTGAGCTTTACAGCATGCGCAAAACCGGCAGAACCGGCAGCAGGTTCGTCAGAACAGGCACCGGCCGCCGGAGCAGAAACTTCTTCATCAAATTGGAAAATTGCAATAATCACCAACACAGTTTCACAGAATGAAGAAGAATATCGTTCGGCCGAATTTGTACAAAAGAAATATGGCAAGGAAAAAATTGTTCATGAGCTTTGGCCGGACAACTTCATGACTGAACAAGAACAGATGATCAGTGTATTGACTAAACTTGCTGCTGATCCTGATGTCAAAGCTATAGTCATTAATCAGGCTGTACCCGGCACAAATCCGGCAGTAGATAAGTTCCTGGAATCAAGGAATAAGGACGAAGTACTTATTGTTTATGCATCACCCCAGGAAAATGCTCCTGACGTATCCGCCCGTGCTGACTTCATCCTTCAACCCGACGAGCTGGCTATGGGACAAACAATACCGAACCAAGCAAAAAAACAGGGTGCCAAGACATTTGTACATTATTCATTCCCGAGACATATGTCTATTCCGATACTTGCGGAGAGACGTACACTTATGAAAGCGGAATGTGAAAAGATCGGTCTGAAATTCGTCGATGCCACAGCTCCGGATCCCACCAGTGAAGCTGGCGTTACCGGCGCGCAGCAGTTCATCCTGGAAGACGTACCCAAGATGGTAAAGAAATATGGAAAAGATACATCTTTCTTCTCCACTAACTGCTCTATGCAGGTACCTCTGATCAAAGCATCTTTTGATGCAGGTGCAATCTATACTCAGCCATGCTGCCCGTCACCTTACCATGGATACCCGTCAGCTCTAGGCCTGAAGGTTCCCGAAGATATAGTCGGCGGTTTGCAGGATGTTATTGACCAGACCACTAAGATCGTTACAGATGCGGGCTTAGGTGGTCGCTTCTCCACTTGGCCTGTGCCTGCAGCCATGATGGCCACTATTGCAAGCGCTGAATATGCTGTCAAGTGGTTGAATGGTGAAACCAATGGCAAGCTTGACAAAAAAGTTCTGGCAGAATGCATGTCTGATTATGCTGGACTGGATATTACTCTGAACCCCTATGTAGAAGAGGGTGTCTCTTATGACAATTATTTACTGTTCTTAATGGACTTCCTTACATACGGAGATCTTCCAAATTAATTGCCGTATGGGAATTTAAGTTGCATCCTGGCAACTGAAGGATAACTTGTAATGAGGGTGTTTCAATACTCTTCGGCTTGAGACATCCTCATTAAGTTTGCAAACCGCTACTCATAAGAGCATATGTGGCAGGAGGGATTAACTTGAGTGACAACCTACTTAGTATTAAAAATATATCAAAAGAGTTTTATGGCAACCGGGTGCTAAAAGACATCAATATGGAAATAAAAAAGGGTGAAATCCATGCGCTCATAGGAGAAAACGGGGCAGGCAAATCCACTTTGATGAATATATTGTTCGGTATGCCGATGATTCATGAAACCGGCGGATACCAGGGCAGTATTGAACTAGAGGGCAAAGAGGTCCTGTTCGCTTCCCCCCACGAGGCTATGGCCCATGGAATTGGGATGGTACATCAGGAGTTTATGCTTATACCCGGTTTTACTATTACAGAAAACATCAAAATTAATCGTGAACTGACTAACCCAAACCTGGTCAGCAAGATATTCGGAAGGCAATATGAAGGTTTAGATATGAAGAAAATGAATAGCGACGCCCGAAAAGCTCTTGACATTATGAGCATGGGTATAGAGGAATATACCCAGGTGGCAGGGTTGCCGGTAGGGCACATGCAATTCATCGAAATCGCCAGAGAAATCGACAAGACCGGAATCAAACTTCTTGTCTTTGATGAACCCACCGCAGTTTTGACGGAATCTGAAACCCAAAACCTGTTGGCTGCCATTGAAAAGTTAGCAGCACAAGGAATCGGTATTATATTTATCAGCCACCGTTTGGAAGAAATAATGCAAGTTTCCCATCGTGTCACCATTTTGCGGGATGGGGAGCATGTGGTAACAAAAGATACCAAGGATACCAATGTGTACGAAATCGCAGAGTTAATGGTGGGTCGTAAGGTATCTTTGGATCGTACAAATTCGACTTCCCGCAGGATTAGCGATGAAACCGTGCTTAGCATCAAAAATCTTGAGGTAAAAATGCCCGGGGAAGAAGTAAAAGGTTTTAACCTGGAGGTAAAGAAAGGTGAGATCATAGGCATCGGGGGCCTGGCAGGGCAAGGAAAGATTGGTGTTGCCAACGGCATTATGGGAATTTTTCCCGCCAGGGGCCAGGTGATATTTGAAAGCAGCCCACTGGAGCTGAATAACCCCAGGGGAGCCATTGCTGCGGGATTAAGCTTTCTCAGTGAAGATAGGAAAGGCGTTGGACTGCTTTTGGATGAGTCCATCGAGCTGAACACAGTTTTTACCAGTATGCAGATACATAAGGAATTTCTCCATAATATCGGCTTTGTCAGGGTTATGGACTCTCGAAAAATCCGCAATCATACAAATAAGATGATCAAAGATCTGGATATTCGATGTACATCCTCTTTGCAGCATGCGGGTAGTTTATCCGGAGGTAATCAGCAAAAAGTATGTATGGCCCGGGCTCTTACCCAGAAACCGAAACTGCTGCTGGTAAGCGAGCCCACCCGCGGTATCGATATAGGAGCTAAGAAGCTTATTTTGGACTTGCTTAAGAAACTTAATGAGGAGCAAGGGATGACAATTGTCATGACATCATCTGAATTAGCGGAGCTTAGAAGTATTTGCGACAGAATAGTCATTGTCTGCGATGGTAAAGTAGAGGGAATACTGTCTCCTGATGCTTCAAATGCCGAATTTGGGTTGATGATGTCCGGTACTCGTGCAGATTCCCAGTTAGGGGGTGCTGAATAAATGTCAAAAAATAATGATATACAAAGTAATAATGATATACAAAGTAATACTATAAAAAAGGGTTTGGAAATCCCTATAGTAAAAAGCATTGGCTTGCCTACTCTGATTATTGCCGCCTTTTTTATACTGGTAATGACTACTGCAGCCATTCTGAAACAATCTCTGCCAATCCTAATCAGCGATATATTACGTCGTTTTGGCATGAATGGTGTATTGGTTTTGGCCATGGTTCCTGCAATTAAATCCGGGACAGGTCCGAATTTTGCCCTGCCCTTGGGCATCATTTGCGGTTTGTTGGCTTGGACAATAGGAATTGAAATGGGCTTTATCGGTATTACACTGATTCTTTTAACAGTAGTAATGGCAACGGTATTTGCGGCTGTAACCGGATACTTCTATGGCAAGCTCCTAAATGCGGTAAAAGGTGCGGAGATGACAATCGCAACTTATACCGGCTTTTCCACCGTTGCTCTCATGTCTTTGGTTTGGCTCATGGCACCCTTTAAGAGCAAACAAATGGGTTGGATGATGGGCGAGGGTCTGAGAGAAACCATTAAACTGGATGGTGTGGAAGCAGGCCAGATTATCAACAATTTTCTTTCCTTTGAAATATTTGAAGTCAAGATACCTACCGGTTTGCTGCTGACGTTTTTTGCATTTTGCTTCCTTGTCTGGATATTTTTCAGGACGAAAACAGGCATAGCAATAATAGCCGGCGGCAGCAATCCTGAATTCGCCGCTGCTTCCGGTATTGATATCGATAAGAATCGGTTAATAGCTAATATTCTCTCCACGGTCTTAGGTGCCATAGGAATAATTCTTTATTCTCAGAGTTACGGCTTTTTCCAACTGTATTCGGGACCATTGATGATGGCGTTCCCGGCTGTTGCCGGTGTTCTAATTGGCGGGGCAACCGCCTCAAAGGCCAATATATCTCATGTTATAATCGGCACTTTCCTGTTTCAGGGTCTGCTTACTGCATCAATGCCTGTAGCAAATCAGTTATTCGAAGGAACCGATTTGTCTGAGATAATGCGTGTGGTCCTGCAAAACGGAATTATTCTTTACGCACTTACACAGGTCAAAGGAGGTGGCAAATAATGAAGAAAGCCAAATATATACTGAGCAAGCAGATGCCGTATTTAGCAGATAATATTGTTCCTATTATTTTTATTGCTTTCACACTGCTGGGTTTTGTACTAACCACCAATGTACCCTTTAATTTCTTTTTATCTGAATTATCCAGCCGTTTCTATCGCAATGCTTTCATTGTACTGTCTCTTGTAATTCCTGTTATAGCCGGGCTGGGGCTGAACTTTGGTATCGTAATTGGCGCCATGAGCGGTCAGTTGGCCATAATAATTGTACGGTATCTCAGCATTGAGTATTTGCATCTTAGCGGATTTTGGGAATTGGTATTTTGCTTAGTCTTGTCTTTGCCCATTGCCGCTTTTATCGGCTTCCTTACAGGCAAGCTGTACAATAAGACCCGTGGACAGGAGATGATAGCCAGCCTGATTGTCGGCTTTTTTGCCAATGGGGTATATCAGTTCATCCTTCTCTTTGCAACAGGTATAATTATACCGGTCCGATCAAGTCACCCCATGATTAAACCCGATGGTGTCGGAGTGCGTATGACGGTAGATATGGGCGAACTGCACTATTCTTTGCAGAATATATTGAAAGTGCCTTTCTTGTGGGCGGTACTCCTCGTCTCGGTATTACTGCTGGCCTTAGTTATTAGTCGCCATCTTATGGGCAAGAAGGGCCACAATAAGGACAACAGGGTTATATTTTTCACCAAGGTCGGTTTGTCAGCGGTGTTGATCATTTATAGTGTATTCGCAATTGTGACTAAAAGCAAAATCACATCCGTAAAAGATGTACCTGCAGCAACCATAATCATTATTGGTCTGCTTTGCCTTTTCACTGAATTGATTATGAAAACAAAGCTCGGGCAGGATTTCCGGAGTGTCGGCCAGAGTCAGCACATAGCTGAATCCAACGGAATAAATGTAGACAAAACTCGAATCATTGCAGTTATAATGTCCACGGTTTTGGCCGCTTGGGGACAGATAATTTACTTGCAAGATATGGGTACCCTGAATGTCTATGGTGCGCACACACAAATCGGTATGTTCTCAGTAGCAGCATTGCTGGTAGGCGGGGCGTCGGTGCACAAGGCCACTGTATCACAGGCCTTGATTGGAACTATACTTTTCAATTCTATGTTTATAATGTCACCGGAAATTGGCAAGGCGGCCTTTGGTAATGCCCTTTTAGGAGAGTATTTCAGGACATTCATGGTATATGGTATTATCGGTATGGCTTTGGGCATTTATGTTTGGAATGCTAACAGAAAAGCCCGTATTACCTTGGATCCAGTAGAAGTGCATACTCAGGATAATTAGAAAATGATAGGGGATTGAGATAACTCAACCCCCTACTTTTATTCGGTTAATCTGCCATTAATCCTTTTGTATGGTAATATCATAAGTGTAAAAATGCATAAAATATTACGGGAGGCGATATTTAATGAAGCTTGAAAAA
The DNA here is from genome assembly GCA_029553855.1 of Bacillota bacterium. Lineage (GTDB taxonomy): Bacteria > Bacillota > Clostridia > Lutisporales > Lutisporaceae > BRH-c25. The sequence continues at coordinate 10,512 of JAKPKE010000096.1, forward strand.
ATTGTTGATTCAATGAAAAATGAAATAATTAAAGCTACCCAGGAGCTTGTGCAGATAAGGAGCCTGGAATCAGAACCCGAGCCGGGAGCGCCATTTGGCATGGAAATGAAAAAATGCCTTGATAAGGCTCTGAAAATATGCAGCAGCCTTGGTATGAGGACGGAAAATTTCGGAGGCTATGCAGGGCATGCTGAGTACGGTGAGGGAGATGAAATAGTGGGGATACTTTCCCATGTCGACGTTGTTCCTGAAGGCTCAGGCTGGTCTTATGATCCATATGGAGGCGAGATTGCAGATGGAAAAATATTCGGAAGGGGCACCATAGACGACAAAGGGCCCGCAATTGCGGTAATATATGCTTTGAAAGCAGTTATGGACTCAGGTGTTAAATTTAACAGGAGAGTCAGAATTATTATCGGATGTGATGAGGAAAGCGGTCG
>JAKPKE010000101.1 GCA_029553855.1 Bacillota bacterium
TCCTGTGCTGGCAACAAATGTTGCAAGAGATTGTATGCGTTATGATAAAAAGTTAGGTGTGGCTATTAAGGTTCCTAAGATAAAGGTAACGGCAGATAATAAAATGTATCTTCAAATACTTGATGTCTTAGATATGATGGACAGTGCTCCGCTTGATGAAGATCAACCGTATAGTGTTGTTGCCAATCATATTAAAAAACAGAATTTGAGGTACGATGTTTTACTTGCACTTGCAGATAAATATTATAATCAAAAAACTGTACTTCAACTTGCACGTACCGCAAGTGCAGGGGCGTAATGATATATTTCATATTTAATCTAACTACTAATCTATATTATTCTGCTCAATAAACCCATACCGCCCCATAACAAGGTCTATTATTACCTGTCTCTTAACACGCATGTTTATCTTATCTAAAATGTTGATTACCGTCTGTTCGGTAACGGATGGTATGTGAGTAGTGTATTCAGGATATTTCTTCATAAGGTCATTGAAAAGAGATATCAGCAGGTCGGTTGCTTTGGGGTTTCCCGGATAACCGCGTGCTGTAACAGCCATGTTGTGATCGAATATGGGAGCAAGACCGATTATTGTGCCGGTATTTATATCTCTTAAAAGCCCGAAATTGTTTGTATGACGATCGGGATTTGCTATTACGGCATCAAGAAAAATCAACTTTACATCCTTAACTTCAGGTAATACTTTCCTCTATCAAAATTGCTGGAAGTTAAGGTTGACGCTATTGACATTTTAGTTTTTCGGCTATAATATGAATATAGCCATATTTTAGCCGAAACGGAGATGATGAAATGAACTATATAAAAAGACATATGGAAGAAGTGGTGCTGCGATTAAGCGAGCAATTTCCCGCTATCCTCATTACAGGTCCGAGACAGGTCGGGAAAACCACCATGCTTAAAGAATTGATGAAGAGTGAGCCCGAAAACCGTACTTATGTTACTCTTGATGATATTAGCGATCGTATGCTTGCCAAAACCGATCCTGCAATGTTTTTTCAGCTTCATAAACCTCCGATATTTATAGATGAGGTTCAGTATGCTCCGGAGTTGTTTCCGTATGTAAAAATACTGATTGATAAAGGTTGCAATCCCGGTGACTTCTGGATGACGGGATCACAGATATTCAAACTGATGAGAGGTGTGCAGGAATCTTTGGCAGGACGTGTAGCACTTTTACAGATGCTACCGTTGTCTCAAAGTGAGATAACCGGAGGTGTAACGGTTCCTTTTACCACTGATTTTGATACATTATTAGAACGACAGAAAGCAGTTGCATCGGTGTCCGCTCCGGAATTGTTTGAGCGCATATGGAAAGGCGGAATGCCTGCTTTGGTAAGCGGCAAATATAAAGACCGCTCGGTTGTATATTCCGGATATATCAAAACCTATTTGGAACGTGATGTAAGTGATCTTTCCGAAGCGATAGATGCAATGAAATTCATGCGGTTTATTACGGCAGTTGCGGCAAGAACGGCACAACTTGTTAACTACAAAGGAATTGCGGACGATGCCGAGATAGACCAATATACGGCTAAGAACTGGCTTAATATTTTAGAAACCCTCGGTATTATTTTCTATTTACATACGTATTCAAACAATGTTCTAAAGCGTACTATAAAAACGCCAAAGCTCTATTTCTTCGATACTGGGTTAGTCTGCTATCTTACCAAATGGTCCAGCTCCGAAACAGCTATGAACGGTGCTATGAGCGGGGCATTGTTGGAAAACTATACAATAGCGGAAATTATTAAGAGTTACCAAAACTGCGGGCGTGAACCTTTTATATACTACTACCGAGACCGGGATAGTAAGGAAATTGACCTCATTATCGAAGGTGACGGAAAATTGTGTCCCGTGGAAATAAAAAAGGCAGCCATGCCGGACAAGCGGCTGGTTAAAAGTTTTTCAATTATTGACAAGTCACCTCTTAAAAGGGGAACAGGTGCGATACTTTGTCTTGCCGAGAAACTCGGTGCATTTGACAAAGATAACCTTATAGTTCCTATATGGCTAATTTAGATATTATCTATTCCTCATAATCAAAATATGCCACTTCATCCCGTATATCTTCATTTTCAAGTGTTACTTTTAAATTTTTGAACTTAACATTCTTGGCATATTTTATTGTAAAGGCATAACCTGAAGATAATCCGTGTCTGTCATATTCGGGATACTTGTCGTTAATGACTACGGGAGGTTTAGGCAGGGTTTTTACACCGCCCGGAAGCTTAAGGTCGAAGTTAATGAAGTTTACATTTTCAATTAAGTTGTCCTTGGACTGACCTATAACCATGTTCTCGCGAATTTCTCTTTCAAAACTGAACGGATAAGGTTGTTCAAAGCGAATGTCTTTGAAGGTTACATTCTTCATGTAGCTTCTTCTTACCGGTTGATTACCTCTGGGAAGTCTGTTTCTGATACCTGTGGATATATACAACGGGGCTCCCACATCGGTCATATCCAAACGCTCAAAGATTACATTTTCCACTGCGGCTCCGTCTACCGATTCCAGTGACACTCCGCATCTGTTGACATTCTTTATGGCACAGTCTCTTATCCTTGCGTTTTTAAGACAGTAATATGTATCGGTTCCGAACTTAATACCGCTTGCAAGGCTCTGTATCATCATGTCATATGCATCTATGTTATAGCAGCCTACATTGTCCGA
>JAKPKE010000102.1 GCA_029553855.1 Bacillota bacterium
TTTGGCTACGGAAATGTAGTAGTTGAAAACAAGGATTATCAGTATTACCACTGCTATCATTGTCAGGAAAGCTTCCAGATATGCATCCGCAGGCAACAGCAGATAAGGCAAAACCATCAGTGCCACCGTTATAAGGTAAGCTACTCCGGTAAATACACTGGATTTGAGTGCTTTAGGGTTGCCGTCAGCCTTTTCCGCAAGATAGTTGGACGCAGCCATGGATAATGTAGCGGATATTCCCGTTATTATTCCCGACAATGCGACTACCTTGGTATTGGCAAGAGCAAAGGTCAGACCCGCAATAGCTCCCGTCAGTTCCACTAAGGCATCGTTGAGACCTAAGACCATTGCTCCGACATACTGAAGCCGTTCCTCATCCAGCATGGCTATCAGTTCCATTTCATGCCTGTGCTCGTCTTCCTGTATCTTTATGGCATCGGGAACTTCAACTTTCAGTATTTCATAGTCCTTCTGAGCAAATTGCTCATCCTTCTGCATCATTTTAAGAGTAAATGTATATCCCAATACGGTGCTTATAATTTTGACAAAGAAAAGTTTCAACCTGTTGGGTTTTATATCTTTCTTGGTATAACTCTTCCATGTCTTTGCATGGCTTATCTCATCCGAAGCCATTCTGTGAAGTAATTTTTTATTGTCGGGATCCTTCTCTTTTTTCGCAAGATAATCATATAGTAAAGCACCCGTTTCTTCGTCTTTCTGGGCTTTTATGATTATTTTCTTTGATTTTTCACTGATTGACAGATTTTCCATGTGCTATTTCCCTTTCTTTCTGAATGCATGTGCCGTGTTATACATAGTTATCGTGTTTTCCGGCGGCGTATTATCCTGTATCGCATGTGTCGGAGCGAATATATATCCTCCGTGTTTACTCATTATTTCCAGAGTTTCTTGGCATACTTTTTTAGTTTCTTCCACCGTTCCGTATGCAAGCGGACCGGCTGTGGAAATACAGCCCCTGAATACAAGTCTTCCTCCGAAATGATCGGTTAGATACTGAGGACTCATATTCTTTGCTTCCGGCTGTAAAGTATCCACTCCGTTCATGCCCATTTCTAAAAACTCCTCATAAACCCATGATGAACTTCCGCAGGTATGTATGATAACGGGCAGATTGTATGCCTTAGCCAGATCTATAAATTTCTGATGCCTGGGTTTTAATACCCGTCTGTATAAATCCATGGATATAAGGGGGGCATGCTGAGAACCCAAATCCTCTCCGAGCCACATAAAGTCAAATTTACCTTTACACAGCTCCAGAATCCTTTCCAGCCTCTTCAGCTGCATATTCAATCTTTTGTCTATCATATGCAATGTGGCTTCATGATCGGTACAAATATTAATTAAAGCCTGTTCCACACCCATTAACATACCGGTTGTGTTCATTATATCGGCGGTTCCCGGATCACCTATGGAAATGGCAAAGCCCATATCGCAAAGATAGTCCACTCTTTGCTTATAAAACTCATAGTCAAAGTCATCGGGATTAGGAAAAGGGTAATTGTATATTACTTCATCGTCTACATCCAGAAGCGGAAAATCGCAGAAATCCCAATATCCTCCATATTGATTTTGTATATACTTGGTAACCGCTCCGTGTTCGGAACTTCGGTTTCTGCCGGGAATATCGGGGTATATTTTCTCACCTATGTATTTAAACCATGCCCCGGCATGGTCGACACCTATATACCGCAAAAATGCGAATTTCTCTTTAGGGTCCATTTTAAGTGCTTTACATAAGTTCTCATGTGCAATGGTATTGGTATCATAACCCATAGCTACTCTGTCTACCGGCTCAAAAGCAAATGTTCTTTTGATTCTTTCTTTGGAAGACAGCGTTTCTTTTCCTCTGATTATCTTACTCATTTTGTCCCTCCCTGAACAAACATATCATACAGTCTTTTTGCATTTGCATACATAACCTTCTGACCCTTTTCAAACTGCTCCGGTCGGAAATATGTCAAAAAATTATCCGCTTCAAGACTCAAATTCCCGCTATAACCTATCTCTTTTAAGCAAGTCATTACAAGATTCCAGTCAATATTCCCCGCAAAAGGAGGAAGGTGCTCATCATTTATGCCGTCATTATCGTGTACATGCAATGTTTTTATCCTATGTCCCAATGTCTTAATCATATGAGCGAAGTTAACATGCTCATAGCCTTTTTGATGTATAAGGTTGATGTGCCCTATATCCAGACAGGCCACAAACCTCTCACCTAACTCATCGATATATTCCGCCATCTCTTCCGCCGTAGTACAAGCGGTCGGACAGATACATTTCTCCACGGAATCCCAGGAGAACATATTCTCCACTGCAAGATATACATCATGCTCTTTCAGTGTGGGAATCAAATCGGTATAATACTTAAGAATCATCTCTTTATTACGCTCATAGTCGTTATTGTACTTTCGCTCTTTGGTCATTATGGGGTGTATGACTACATATTCAGACCCCAGAAAACATGTTGCGGCTATAGCCTTTTTTTGAATCTCGATAACCTCGTCATATTGGGTCATATACTTGTCGGGGCTATAAAAAGGTGCATGAGTCTGACCTATCTCCAAACCCGAATCGGCAGCATATTTTCCTATGTCTGTAAAATACTTCTTTAAAGCGGGATACGGAAGATTAAGCCGTACCTCATTATCCAGCGGAAAGTCCACTGCCTCAAAACCTGCACCCTTTAAAACGGAAAGAGCCTTTTCCGGTCCGAATATCCTGTCTACTGCTGCACTTTGTGTTGCTATTTTCATAAACTACCTCATAAACTCCAACCAAGCATCAAATAATAAAATACAACTCTATCTTATGATAGTAACATAGCATTTTCAAGACTATTTCACTTAACATTCAATTTGAAAAGCATTCATAAACAGTTAAATCTGCTCCTGCTTTTGATTGAGTGTACTTAACTCTTTTCTCTTCCGATAAACATACGAACCATTCATTACTGTATCACGATAAACTTTATCGTAATACAGTTAATAATACAAGTCGGAAAGCATCAATATATTTTTCCGATTTCCTTAACTTAAAAGCATGTAATCCCTACTTTAGGAAAAGATTAATCCCGGATAAATCGCTATCCGATGTCTGATTTTGCTTCATATATCGTTATCCGGTTTTTCCCGCTTTCCTTTGACTGATAGAGGGCTTTATCGGCTTGCTCATAAAGGGTATTAAAGTTTTTGTCTTTATCGTAAAAGGTTACGCCTATACTGCTGCTTACGGTCACAACTCCCTCCGTTCCCTTAATATCGCGGTGCATCTTAATACGAATTTCCTCAAGCTTTTTATCTAAGAAATCGGAGTCGCCCTCAAACGGAAGGTACAGCATAAACTCATCTCCTCCCAGTCTGGCCAATATATCCGTGGCACGGATGGAATTTTTCAGTATTGCAGCCGTGGTTATAAGTACCTCATCCCCCATCTGATGCCCGAGTTGATCATTGACACTCTTGAAGTTGTCCAAATCCATCATAATAAAGGCTCCGCTTTTATAGAGGTTGTTCTTGATTATAGTATTTATCGCGTGAGTTCCTCCCGCCCTGTTATATATTCCCGTCAGTGCATCGGTTCTGGATTTTTCTATCAGTTTCTGCCTGGCGGCGAAGATAAAGCCCATGATTATACCTACAGCAAGAGACACGACAACAAAGGCAAATATTTTAATCATTATTCCCGACTTATCATACCAACCGGATTGCGGTACTACGGATAATCTGAAGTCCATG
>JAKPKE010000094.1 GCA_029553855.1 Bacillota bacterium
TGGACTATTAGAAACTACCTTGCCACAGGGCGTTTAATACTCATAGATACCAATGGTCCTATCAACTTTTATATTGCTCATAACCCTCTTGCAAATGGCCAATGGGTGGATGTAAAGCCTTATACCGATATTAACAGGCTATACGATACTGGTTATCGGGAAGGTTTTGTTTACATAAACAACAATATTCAAAAGGAAATAAGTCTTGTAAAGCATAAGCAGCGGCTTTTCCTTTATCATGGAGATCCGCATGTATCTGAAGTAAAATGCTTTCTGGACAAGGCGTACAGGCTTCCGCTGCACAGAAGCCTGATAAAGATGGGTATACTGGGCAAAAATATCTCCAAAGGCACATTTGAACTTCCCCTTATGTCCTTCGAATTCTTATGGAAGTCCGCCTTAATACTTATGATAATTTTCATTATCAGGCTTATTGCAGCTAAAGCCTTTTACATACTTTTCTATGAGCCTGCCTGGATAATTGGCAATTTCCTTTATGTAAACCTTGTTATTTTGATATTTTACTTTGCTCCAAGGTACAGAATAGTTGCTGAGCCTTTTCTTTGTATCGCTATAGGCATCTTTTCAGCTGGAATACTTACTCCATTTTTGGAGTTTCAGCCTTTTTCAAATCAGCGATAACCATATAGTATTATTGTACTGGTTATAATCCAAGTCAGTATATCAACAAGCAGGGGTTTATCAGCCAGCACTATTTCCTCCGGGCTTTCACCCATATTATTATATATAATGTATTGATATCGGAAAATTCCGTATAGCACAAATGGGATTGTTACCATCAAATGCTTATTGTCACTGGCATAAAATGTATACAGGCTGTAGGAAATCAATGTGGATGCCGTTACAATCGAAAGCATGCCATCAATAAACTCCGGCGTATAATGCTCCAGAGATGTTCTATGATTCCTGGCTTCGTCCCGGAATATTAAAAGCTCGCTTCTCCTTTTACTAAAGCCCAGGAACAAGGCCAGCAGAAAAGTACATAACAGCAGCCACGGTGATACAGCTACACCTATGGCCGCTGCCCCTCCTGATACTCTCAATATAAACCCCGTGGCAATTGACATCACATCAAGAATCACAATATTTTTCACGTACAGTGTATAAACAATGTTATTTAGCAGATAAGCCATGACAATCAACCCAAAGCTGTAATTCAGCATAAAGGAAAATGCAAATACTGCGGGAATCATAATAATAACAAGTATTTGCGCTTCTTTTATGCTTACTATTCCGGCGGCCAAGGGCCGTCCTTTTTTCCTGGGATGTTTCCTGTCTTTCTCTAAATCGTACATATCATTGATTATGTAAACTGAGGAGGATGCCATACAAAAGGACATAAATGCATGGATAGCAGACAGTATACAAACTGGTTTGCCTATATTTCCCGAAAACAACAAAGCAGCAAACAGGAATAAATTCTTAATCCAATGCCTAGGTCGAAGCAAAAGAATGTAACCTTTGAACTTCGCCTTACCTTCCAGTCTTTTTGCTCCTTCCATATATGCACCCCCTTGCTTATTATTATTCGATACGACTTGCACATAATAAGCAATTTATATATAACGCGAAAATTTTTTTGCATTCCGACTGCTAATTTTATTTTTACCTCTGCCTTCTTATTAATTCTCCTTTTATCGATATTCAAACAATTACCAGGAAGCAGTGGAAGCAGGGGGGACGGCAGACTGCCGTCCCCCCTGCTTCACTGCTTTCATTATCTGATAAAAATATATTCTTCTTTTGGGGCTCGTTCACAATATGCCAGTTCGCTGCCGCTATCAATATCAGAGACGCTTCCAAGTACATAGCACTCCTTGAATTCATTATTAATCTCGTCACAAAGCTTTTTCATGAAGTTTTTCAAGGTGGTGTCGGTAAGTTTAGCCCATTTTTCTTCAAATCGTTCTTCTTTTATGTATACAGTATACTCCACTCTGTTATCATTGCCATCGAGTGTAAAAGCAAGATGAATGCCCCTGAAATAAGAGGCATAATCATTATTGAATTTTTCTTCAATTGTGCTTATTGCGCTGTAGTTCTTGTAATTGCCTTTTACAAGCTCATTGTCCCAGTTATAATAGAACGATAAAAGCTTTTGAGATGCTGATATATCCTTTATATATCCCATAATTTTAGCAGAGCCGTATTCCCTTGTTATTGCCAAGTAAATCTCCTCTATGAGTTCTTCTCTCCCGGAAATTGATAAACGTTTCCATTCAGACTTGTCCCGGCTAAGGTCAACCTCTATCTTAACCCTGATTTCGTCTTCATTGCCGGATAATATCACTTTATAGGAAACCCCTTCGTATTCGCCGTATTCATCATTTATTTCGTCCTGAAGCTCCCTGATACTCAACTTTATTTTGCTTGCCAGTTCATTTTCAAGTTTTTTTACCTTGGCTTCAAGCTCTTCGATTTGTTTATTCTTCGCTGAAAGCTCAGATACCAGATTTTCATGTACCGGATCAGTTTTATCCGTTATCGATATTTTGTTTTCTTTCTGCTCCCAGTATATATTTTTATCAAACAGTGAAGACACTGCCCTTACAGAAAGATAGTTATATCCTTCTATCAGCACCGGTTTTAACCCAAGGCTCACTTCCTTACCGTTATACACTACCTTTGCATCAGACTCTGTTCCTTGTATTATTTTTGCTTTGCTTTCGGCAAATATGAACATTGAAAGACAGGATAATGATATTATGATCAATATGATTATCAGTCTGACGGTTCTTTTTGCTTTCCGAAAAAAAGCAAAAAGAACCGTCCCCCCTGCTTTGCTCACTTGCTATCCCTCCTTACACAATCATACTTTTTGCAGATTCGGATTGTCGCATGCCCTTCTTCCGGTCTTGGCAATAGGAAACCATTCCCCCCCTATCTCGACCCTGACGATATCTGCGGTATAATCGTTGTTTGTACCGCACTCTTTGCAATTTCCCAGCAATGAAGAACCGATACCATATACATCGACAGGCACTCCAAGTTGTTCAAATTGCGTAATCCTCTTTATATCAAATCCTCCTGTGGCAACTATCTTCACATCTTCACACCATTTCTTTGCTATTATCAGATCTTCCTCCTCCAGATTCCAATCCTTATAAGCATTATCCATTGTCTCTCTAATTTTCCATATCAGTCTTGGGTTTACGCCGCAATCCAGAGCTTTGTCCCCTATAGGCTCTACCGACTCGTCCCTCATATTTCCCGAAGTATCAGGCCTGACTGCATAAAGCTTATACTTTTTTGCTTCTTCCGTCTTTCCTTTCCTATAAAGCTCAATATATCCGGCAAACATCTCCTTCATCACCATAAGCACCTCTTTAGCGCAGTCATTATGATAATCTATAAGGGCTATCCGCAATATATCCTCCGGCATTATCCTGGCAAACTGCATCATTGTTTCTGCAGTATCCCCCAAAAAACATGCAATTGAGGCATGGGCAATGGTACCTCCCCCTTTGCCCCCCCACCAGCCTCCCTGGTCATCGGTGGAGACCATTGCTCTGGAATTCTTGTGGTATTTCTGATTATAAGCCTGTACTGCCAGGGAATAGGCATATCCGTGCATCGCCTGGAGCTTATAGTGTGCAAACCTTGCGGGAAAGAACAATATATCCTTGCCTTTTGTGGCCACCAGAGTATTATACACATTTGTGGCAATTCTTGTGGTTTCCGTAAGCACTCCAAGGATTGGAGTTTCTAATATGGCAAAATCCCTGTATCTTCCCCTTACCTTCAATACCGGCTGCACATTCATAGGGTCACCGTCGTACATGGCAAAGGTACCATCCTGAACGGCCTCAATCTCAAGGCTGTCATATGTATTTACAAAGTCTCCTCTTTCATTAAAATATCCGGCGCATTCCTGCATAACTGCCAGGGCTTCATCCACTCCCGCAACTATACTGCAAGGCTTCCTCCTGGTAAAAAACTGCATTTCAACCCTGATATCCCCGTTTTTTACCCCACTGCAGTCAATATTCTTTATGTCGCTTTTTCCCTCAAAAAGATAATCCTCCCTGGAAAGCTCATTAAGTATCCTTACGGTATTCGAAAAATATGCATCCGAATACCAACCGCGGCGCATCCTTTCACGATCTATCTTAAAAATCTCCTTCTGCAGCCTTTTTTCATTAAATATGCTCATTTTCCTTTATTCCTCCCTCTTTGGGCATTTTGCGTACTAATCAAAATGCCGTTCAACCCAGTTTGGGTTATATTTATAAAGTCTGGACGGCCGATGCCCCGCATCTTTAGTATACTCATCCGTTACCATAACCATTTCGGATACCTTCCTCCGAAAATTTGCCTTAAGAAGCTTTTTCCCCAATATTACTTCATATACCTGCTGCAGTTCGGTCAAAGAAAACTGTTCAGGCATGAAGCTAAAGGCTATATCGGTATACTCAATCTTATTTCTCAGCCTTGAAACAGCATATTCTATTATCTTTCCGTGGTCAAAGGCAATGCCGTCTGACTCAGTCAATTCCCGGCTCACCCTTACTATATTCCCGTCAAAGGTTTTGTCAACCTTGACTAAGGCTGTAAGCTCCTCACTATCATTGGAAAGTATAAGTCTTACCCGGTTCTGTACTTTACATCCCTTGCCCAATACAGTATTTTTCTGTTCAATAACATTGTAGTTAATCTTGAACCACTTTGCATCATCCGCATCATCGCCGGCCTGAACGCAAAGCTTGCTGCTGTCCACAAGGGACATATATGAACATCCGATTACCCTGGTGCGTGGATCCCTGCCAACATCACCCCAGGTATAGAGCTGCTCCATATATATATTGTCTATGCTTGTCTCTTCTTTCAGCTCCCTCAATGCCGCCTCCTCCAGGCTTTCATTCATATCTACGAACCCCCCCGGAAGTGCCCAGTATCCCATAAAGGGATGATTGCCTCTCTTCACCAAAAGTATTTTCAATGCTTTTTCCGGGAGCTTCCTATAGCTTTCCTTAATTTCATTCATAACAGTGAAAACAAGCATGTCTACCGTTACAGAAGGCCTTTCATATTGTTCCGCATTATATAACGACAAAAACTCCTTCTCTGTCAGACCTTGCTTGTTTGTCAGCACGCTGTCTCCCATATGTACCACCTTCCTCAGTACTGCAATATATTCCTATTTTGATATTATCATCATGTTAATAACATTGTAGTACTATATATTTTATTCGTCAATAGCTGTTTATAAAAGACTCACTCGGTTCAATCCCTTCGGCAGTCATTCTTTTCCATACCAGCTTTGTGATACTGCTGTAGAACTAACGAGTACCTGTACACCTGACAGATATGTTTGGAATAAATATCCATTGACATTTTTACTGTTTGTTAATATAATGGTGAAAATTATTGAATTTTGACAATGATGGGAAGAGTAGCTTGAAGGATATGCCAAAGAGAGCCGGGAACGGTGCGAGCCCGGTGCTAAGCCTCAAGTGAAGAACAGCCCTGAGTCTCCAACCGAAATCCTCATGGAGAGTAGACTTGGACGGAGCCATACCGTTATAGAATGGACAGTATATAATCCATTTGGGATCTGTACTGGTAAAGTGGACTGAAGCACAATTTCAGTCAATCAGGGTGGTACCGCGAATTACCCTTCGTCCCTATTATAGGGGCGAAGGGTTTTTTTATTTGAATCAACAGTCAGGAGGAGAAAAAATGGTAGAAATGAACATGGTAAAAAACTATAAATCATCGCTTGGAATTAAGGAAACTGAAGAAGCCATAAAGGTAATTAAAGACTATTTCGAGTCACAGCTAAGCAAAAGCCTTAACCTCATAAGAGTATCAGCTCCCCTCTTTGTTACAAGGAGATCCGGCCTCAATGACAATTTAAACGGGGTGGAGCGTCCCGTTTCCTTTGATGTGCTTTCCATTGAGGACACGGAAGTGGAAATTGTGCAGTCATTGGCCAAATGGAAGAGAATGGCCCTTAAAAGGTACGGATTTTCATTGGGAGAGGGTCTGTATACCGATATGGATGCCATCAGAAGGGATGAGGAACTGGATAATCTTCATTCAATTTATGTGGATCAATGGGATTGGGAGAAAATAATCCGGAAAGAGGATAGGACTCCCGAAACTCTTAAGGCTATTGTAAAAGCCATATACAACGTATTCCTAAGTACAGAAAGGCATATTTACAATATTTACCCCCAATTTGAGCCATGCCTGCCGAAAGAAATATTCTTTATTACCGCTCAGGAGCTTGAGGATATGTATCCCGATAAAACTCCGAAGGAAAGGGAAAACCTTATTGCCATGGAAAAGGGTGCTGTTTTTATCATGCAGATAGGCGCCGCACTGAAATCCGGTACCAGACATGATGGAAGAGCACCTGACTATGATGACTGGAACCTGAACGGAGACATAATATTTTGGTACCCGGTTTTGGAGTGCGCTTTGGAGCTTTCTTCAATGGGAATACGAGTGGATGAAAATGCTTTATTAAACCAATTGGAGGTTTCTGACTGCATGGGCAGAAAGGAACTTCCTTTTCACAGCTCACTGCTAAGGGGCGAACTTCCCTATACCGCCGGCGGAGGTATCGGGCAGTCGAGAATATGTATGTACTTCCTGCGAAAAGCCCATATCGGCGAGGTGCAGTCCTCCATATGGCCTGACAACATAATGAGGCAGTGCGAAGAAAAGGATATAAAGCTGCTCTAAAGCTTTATATCCTCTTCCTTTTGATTGCCGAAAAAATTCACCTGCGTCAATATCATTCCCGCGAACATAAGAGCACAGCCTAAATATCCCCTGAGCCCAAGGTTTTCATTCAATAGCAATGCACCGCCCAATGCAGCAAATACTGATTCCATGCTGAGTATTATGGCTGCATGGGAGGGCTTTGCATGCCTTTGGCCTACGGCTTGTAAGGTATATGCCACTCCTGCGGAAAATATTCCGCCATAAAGTATCGGTATAATTGCTTTTGATAATCCATCCATGCTTATATCTTCAAAGAAAATTGCAGCTGCCAAGCTGAGTACTGAGCAGGTTGCAAACTGAATAAAAGAGAATTTATAGGGATCTACCTTTTTTACAAACTGATCTATTACCAGAATATGAGAAGCCCAGAAGAAAGCTCCCGCAAGCTCGAACAAATCTCCTTTGGCTATAGAAAAATCTTCATTGACACTCAGAAAATATAATCCGACAACTGCCAGTACCACACCAAACCAAGTATTCAGCTGAATGCTGTGCTTTAGAAATATTCCAAACAATGGCACGAGCACTATGTAAAGGCCGGTAATGAAAGCGGCCTTGCCTGCCGTTGTATAGATAAGTCCGATCTGCTGGAGGGAAGCCCCGAAAAACAGTATGAAGCCTGCAATTATCCCAGGAATCAAAGCACTTTCCATTGGAATCTCTCCTGTAGGTATTGCGGCCCTCTTTCTTTTGGAGTATATCAGCAAAGGAATCAGCGATATACTCCCCAATGCGAATCTGACTCCGCTGAACGTAAAAGCTCCCACATACTGTGCGCCAACTCTTTGTGCCACAAATGCAAAACCCCATATAGCAGCAGTCATCATCAGCAACACATTGGATCTTAACACTTGCTTCTCCATCTGATCTCTCCTTCACAGCAAAATATAATTCTTATAATTCTATAATACAATACTTTTGACTTCTTATATAGTAATTCTGCTAAAAAGAAAGAATGATAAAAAAGCGCCATATTGGAAATCTACCAATATAGCGCTTTTTGATCAATTGTATTCAAAGTCTTTGAAGCGAAGCACTCCTGCTGTACTTACCCGGTTACTGACTTGCCTGTCTGCTTTTCAACCTGTATTGTCTTTTTCAGCCTAACCTCCGGTTCACTTGGCATATGGAACAATGGAACAAATCTGTCCAGGCCTGTCAAAGTAAGAAGCAGCATTGAGCCAACTGCTATAAAGGCCATATAATTGTATTTCATGATCTCTATAGCGTTGAACTTATATATTGGATAGCAGGCCATTGCAATTGCAACATAGAAGCCCATATAGCAGTGCCATGGTATAAGCTGGGAGCCAAATACCCCCATAGCATCTGAGAAGGCCGAATTTCTTAGCCTTAAAGTATACATGTTCTTCTCGTCCGCTTCAACATTGTTATCGGTCATTTCCTTGATTATTGGGCTTATTGTAACGATCTGCGCCATTTCATCCGCAAGGGCCGCATTGCCTATAAGGCACAACAGTCCGTTGCAGAACATAAATTGTCTTACATTTCTGACTATCCTTAAAATAAACCTGGATAATGGATCAAATGCATTCATTGCACTCATGATCCCGCCGAAGGCCCCAATCCAGAGCATCATTACAACAGACCAGCTTCCTGCACTTTCAAAGCCTGCCTGAACAAGCCCAAGAAAGCTTTCCATTGATTCAACCGTACCTGCGAACAGTCCGAAAACCAATGCGGAAATGATACCCATGCCCAGGCATATCATAGTTGGTAATCCTTTGAATGCTACTATAAGAACAATGATCATTGGAATAATCATATAATACGGCACACCGCTCTTTACCTGTTCAAGCAGCGTCACTGCCGCAGGCCTTACTTCATTCAGTTTATCAAACACCTCTTGAGGAATCTGGTTTATAGCTTCTGCTGCACTTCCCAATGTACTGGGCAATCCCATTCCTAAAGATACAAAGTATATTACAATTGCAGATAATATAAGGCAGCCCAGTGACCATACCCCTTGATGCCTGACCCTATCTATGACCGAAACCTTTTGCAATCCGGAGCTTACAACCGTTGTATCTGAAATAAGCCCTATGTTGTCACCAAAGCAGGATCCGCCGGCGATTGCAGCTACAGTAAGTATCGGACTTCCTCCAACTATGTGGCTGAGCCACAAAAACACCGGTGAACAAGCTGCAAATGTCCCCCAGGATGTCCCGGTTGCGGTAGAAAGCATACAGGTCACAATGAATCCTACAAGGGCTACCGTCTTTGCCGTAACGCCAAGCTTTAAGGATATTATGATAATTGATGCTCCAACACCTGTAGCCATAAAAGTCTCAGCTACAGCATAAGCAAGCATTAGTATAAAAAATACTACAATCATCTCTTTTACACTGTCAAATGCTTTATCCATTATTTCATCATACTTGAATTTCATAGTGATTGCTGCAAGTACTGCTGCATATATTGTTGCCAGAGGTGCTGCCATAACCAGGTCCATTCCTGATATCATCAAACCGGCTAAAAGGAATATTGGTGTCATTTTTAAGAATCCCATTATATACCCTCCTTGTTTTCATTTTTGATTTAGGTATTTATACTCCAAAAAATCCTGGCAAATCTATCTGATCACTCCTTTCTCAGGACATTTGGGACAGAATTTTTCATGCCAGACCTCCGCCGTCGACTACAATAGCCGACCCCGTTACCCATGCGGAAAGGTCGCTTGCAAGAAACAATACTGCATTTGCTATATCCCTTGGTGTACCTAGCCTTTCAAGAGGCCTGCCCTGGGCTGAAAGCTTCAGGAACTCATTTTCTTCAATACCAAGCTGTCGGCCTTCGTCCCTTAAAAGAGGAGTATCGGTATCTCCCGGGCAAACGCTGTTTACTCTAATGTTCTGCTTCCCATGATCTATTGCCATCGCTCTTGTAAGATTGACAATCCCGCCCTTGGCTGCGCAGTATGCCGCTGCATTGTCTCCGCCCTTAATACCCCAGCCGGAGCCTGTATTTATTATGCTTCCGCCTCCACCTGCCGCCATCACGGGAATTACATATTTGGACATAAGATATGCCCCTTTAAGAGAAACATCCAGGACGAAGTCCCATTCTCTCTCCTCAAGGTCAACAACAGTCTTTCTTACTGTCACTCCGGCGTTGTTAAACAATATGTCTATTCTTCCGAATTTTTTCTTTACCTGTGATACTACCCTTTCACAATCCTGAGAGGATGTTACATCGCACTTATAAAATACCGCCTTGCCTCCTGCATCTGCGATTTTCCCGGCAGCTTTATTTCCTGCTGCTTCATTGAGATCAACTATTGCCACATCAGCCCCATATTCAGCCAAAAGCTCTGCCGTTGCGTATCCTATCCCGGATGCCCCTCCCGTAACTACTGCTACTTTGTCTTTCATAGATAAAACATCTTTTTCCTTTGACATGTAATTACCTCCTTTTTTCTATTGTTCTATTATTTAGCAAACTCCATGCCAAACATCTTCATTGCATCTTTTGACAAAACCCTTGTATTTCTTATGGTTTCCCCGCATTTGCCCGAGGTAAGGCAAATTGTATTTGCCAATTCTGACAATTCAATTGCCATATTTTACACATTTGAAATCCTTAACTGAATAATGAAGAAAAACAGGGGAATATTTGAGCTTGCCCAGAGATGCACACTGTTTCCGGATGAAATATGTGACTTGCCTATGACTGGCCCGGAAATGCCCGGGAGCTTGAAAATCTTATTGAATATGCAGTAAATATGAAATGCAAAGATAATATCAATTCAAAACCTTCCGGATAATTTCAAAAATCATAGAGGAAGGCTTGACTTCAATTTGAAGGGGGATATCAAAAACATTGAGGCCGGCTCTATCAAAGCTGCTTTGGACAAGTACGGCTTGAACCTGAACGGCAAAAAACAAGCCGCAAAAGAACTGGGTATAGGGCTTAGAACCCTGTATCGAAAGCTGGAGAATCCGGATAACTAAGTTTCCGGTATTATGGATATGTTCTCAGTCTTATTCACATCCATAGAACTTTCGGGTGATTTTAACTGCCTCTCTGGCATCCTTTCCATAGAAATCTGCCCCTATCATTTTTGCATAATCTGCGTTAAGCACCGCCCCCCCTACCATTACCCGGATGTCCGGGCAATGCTTCCTGAGGGCCTTGATAGTCTCCTCCATACTCTTCACAGTTGTGGTCATAAGGGCACTCAGCCCGACAAGAGCAGCCTTTTCCCTTCTGACCTTTTTCACGATTTCCTCAGTCTCCACATCCTTTCCGAGATCAAAGACCTGGAAACCGTAGTTTTCCAGCAGTATCTTTACAATGTTCTTGCCTATGTCATGTATATCGCCCTTTACCGTAGCAATAACAACTTTTCCCTTGCTTACACCCGAACCCTCTCCGGCATTTTGGAGAATATGCTCTTTTATGGCATTAAAGGCGTTCTTTACGGTTTCGGCAGACTGGATAAGCTGTGGAAGGAAGATTTCACCCGATTCGTATTTCTGTCCTACAATATCAAGGGCGGGTATCAGATAATTGTCCACAATATCTATTCCCTCGTGATTCGAAAGCAGCTGTCTGACCATTGGTGCAGCTTCTTCCTTCATCCCGTCAATTATTATTTTTGTAAGATCCCGGACTGTTTCTTTCTCCTTGACTGCAGTACTGACTGTAGTCGAAGAACGGCTTGCGATATACTCTTTCGCGTCCTTATCAATGTTCCGGAGCACATTGTATGCCTTTATTGCATTCATCATATCCTCTGCCATAGGATTTATTATGGGCGCATCAAGTCCGGAAGCAAGCGCCATTGTCAGAAAGGTCCTGTTAAGCAGTTCCCTGTCGGGCAGTCCAAAGGAAACATTGCTTACCCCAAGGGTAGTCCTGAGTCCGAGCCTTTCTTTTACCAGGGCTGCGGCCTTTATGGTTTCCTGAACCTCTTTCTGCTGTGCCGATGCAGTCAGTACAAGGCAGTCGACTATAATGTCTTCCCTGTCTATTCCGAACTCTTCTGCCCTCCTGACTATTCTCTCGGCAATTTTCAACCTGTCTTCCGCTTTTTCCGGTATGCCCTTTTCGTCAAGGGTAAGGGCGACAACCAGACATCCATATTTCTTCACAATGGGAAATATCTTGTCCATTGTTTTCTTTTCACCGTTTACCGAGTTTATAATAGGCCTTCCGTTATATATCCTCGCTGCTGCCTCTATTACATCGGGGTTTGTGCTGTCAAGCTGCAAAGGAAGATTAACTATGCCCTGTATCTGCTTTACTGCCTTTACCATTATTTCCTTTTCATCTATTTCCGGCAGTCCTACATTTACATCAAGTATATGGGCTCCGGCATCCCTCTGGGCTATTGCTTCCTTGAGCAAATAGTCCATATCGTCATTTTTCAGCGCTTCCTTTAATTTTACTTTGCCTGTCGGGTTTATCCTCTCACCTATTATTTTTATTCCTTCTCCGATAACTGCTGTAGCTGTTGCTGAGCTGGCTGCAGTAAGCTTCTCAACCCTTGGCCTTTTGGGCTTAAGCCCTGTAACAGCTTCTTTCAGGGCCCTGATATGGTCAGGATTAGTGCCGCAGCAGCCCCCCAGCATTGAAGCCCCCATACCCGCCATTTCTGCCATATACTTCCCGAAGGATTCCGGACTGATGTTAAATATTGTTTTGCCGTCCACCAAGGCGGGCAAACCCGCATTAGGCTGTACTATAACAGGTACGGAAGAATATTTAAGTATCTCTGCAAGCACGGGAATCATTTCCTTGGGTCCCAGTGAGCAGTTTACTCCTAACGCATCAACTCCAAGATGCGATAAAATATTCACCATAGTTATCGGATCAGTTCCTGTCAGAGTCCTTCCGTCCGCCTGAAAGGTCATTGTGCATATTACGGGCAGGCTGCTGTTTTCTTTTGCTGCAAGTACTGCCGCCTTTACCTCATATATATCCGACATGGTTTCTATCAGTATCATATCCGCTGCATATGCTCCCTCGACTATCTGTTCCGCAAAAGCATCATAAGCATCCTGGAAGGACAATGTACCGTAAGGCTCCATCAGCTGCCCTATGGGCCCTATATCAAGAGCGATAAGCTTATCCCCCGCAGCCTTTCTTGCAATATCCAGAGAACTTTTTACTATTTCACCCACTCCGTAACCTGAGTCCTTAAGCTTGTATCTGCTGGCCCCAAAGGTATTTGTAATTATCACATCCGCCCCGGCAGCTATATATGATTTATGTATATTTGATACAATTTCAGGGTATTTAATGTTGTAGCTTTCGGGAAGTTCCCCAATCTTCAGCCCATATTTCTGAAGCAAAACTCCCATGCTTCCGTCAAATATCAGGAATTCATCATTTTTAAACAATTTATTCATAGTCTCTGTCCCTTCTGTATGAACAATATTTATCTTCACAGCTGCCGCATTTGCATTCCACTGTATCGCAGCCCTCATTCTGCATGCCGATTATTGCCGTCACCGATTTCCTCGGAATCATTATGCTGCTTTCATTTACACTAAGCCCTATTTTCTCATAAGTTTTCAATGCCCTGACAATCTCTTTTTGAATACCTATATAAAAATCACCATAGCCCGGACTGAATCTGGAGGTTGTTTCCAATCCCATGATTTTTGCCCTGGCTTTTATTTCTTCCTGGACAATATCACAGCAGGATTCTACTGCTGCTGTAGCACAGGCATCAAAAATCAGCCCTTTTGTCAGGTCCGCCCTGGTATAAAAATCTATTCGCCTATCAACTTCAAGCCCCAGGGTCACGGCCATTACGGCACATTTTTCCGCTTTGGCCAGATTAGAGTGGATATCCCTTCCCCGAAGTATGAGAGTAGTGCCCTTCAGGCACAGACCTTCTTCATTACCCTCAATATCATATATTTCATATGTAAAGCCCAAATTTGAAACAGTCCTGACCTCGCTTACACATTCATCCAAAAGGCCTGCCAGACTGTCATCTATTTTCTGGCCACGATAACCCAGATATCTTAAAACTTCTTTCTTATCTATGTTCATATAGAACCCTCCAATGCAGGTATCTTAATCCTTTCGGATTTAACATATAATATACATATTTTATCGTCAAATGCAACATTTAAATATTTTAGCATACCTGCTATCTATTGGCATTATTAGTAGGCGCACTAAAAAAAATTTTTTACATAATGTATTGACAAATGGTAAAAAATAAAATAGAATCTCATATAAGTGTAAAAATTGAATATTCAATACTTATCCAGAGAGGTGGAGGGACTGGCCCGATGAAGCCCGACAACCGGCATTCTCATTCGAATGCAGCGGTGTCAATTCCTGCAGAATTTTTATTCTGAGAGATAAGGATAGCATAGACATAAGGTATAATATACTTTATGAGCCGAATTCAGGCCGCTTTCTTATCCGGAAGCGGCCTTTTCCATTTGCTTTCTATTGTCTTATAATCGAAAACTTAGAGGAGGTAAAAAATCGTATGCCAGTAAAAAAGACCTATGAAGAAATCAACGATAAGATAAGTAAAGGAAAAGCCGTTGTGGTTACAGCCGAAGAACTGACAGGCATAGTAGAGGAGCAAGGCATTGCCGGAGCAGCAAGCTATGTGGATGTAGTGACAACCGCAACCTTCGGACCAATGTGTTCCTCCGGGGCCTTCCTTAATTTCGGGCACTCGGACCCGCCAATCAGAATGGAAAGAATAGAGCTTAACAATGTAAATGCCTATGGAGGGCTTGCCGCAGTGGATTCATATATAGGGGCTACAGAGCCCTCAAAGGATAAGGGCATAGAATACGGAGGGGCTCATGTGATTTGCGATCTGATTGAGGGCAAAAAGATAAACCTTAAGGCTTACTCCCACGGCACTGATTGTTATCCGCGCCTTGAGCTGGACACATACATTACAAAGGATTCGATAAACGAAGCTTACCTTTTCAACCCGAGAAACTGCTACCAGAATTATGCCGCGGCAATAAACACCTCGGATAGAACCTTATATACTTACATGGGTGTCCTTCAGCCGTGCATGGGAAATGTGAACTATTCCACCTCGGGAGAATTAAGCCCCTTGCTTAAGGACCCTTATCTAAGGACCATCGGAATCGGCACAAAGATTTTTCTGGCCGGTGCCCAGGGTTATATATCCTGGCAGGGAACCCAATTTGCCAGCGGGAAGACAAGGAGCGAGAACGGAGTACCACTTTCTTCGGCATGTACCCTTGCAGTAATAGGAGACCTGAAGCAAATGAGCACTGAATATATAAGGCCTGCAGTCTTTGAGAACTATGGTACTTCAATGTTTGTAGGAATAGGGATACCCATACCGGTTCTTGACGACCAGCTTCTTTATAGTCTTTCGGTTCGGAACAAGGATATTTATACAGGGATTGTGGACTACAGCGTACCAAGCCTTAACAGACCGGTAATTGCAAGATGCAGCTATGAAGAATTGAGAAGCGGGTATGTTGTCATTGAGGACAAAAAAATAAAAACATCGCCCCTTTCAAGCCTTTATAAGGCCAGGAAAATTGCTTTGGAATTAAAGAAGTGGGTTGCCGAAAATGGCTTTACCCTCCAGCCTCCTATAGCAGCTTTCCCCACGGATACGATGCTGCATTCCTTAAATTAAAATTTACGAAATATATAGGAGGTATGAAATGAGCAGTCTGGATATAGATAAGGAAAAATGTGTAAACTGCGGCGCTTGCACTGCGGTATGCAACGAAGACGCCCTTTGCATGGAAAAGGAAGATTGGACTCTGAGCTTTAACGAGTCTGTCTGCACACACTGCAACGCCTGCGTGAAGGCGTGCCCATTAAGAGTTATAAGTTTGAAATATACGGCATAGGTGATTTTTATGTATCAGGAAAGAAGCTACCGTAAATATATGAAAACTGATGAATTGGTAAGCTTTAACGTATGCGAGTATGAATCCGATCTGCAGATATCTGCCATATCAAACCTGGAGGAGGAAGCAAGAAATTCCCTTATCGGATATCGGCGGGAGATTACCGAATACATTAAAAAACATCCCATATTTCTAACGAGCCTGGTCCCGATTGAATCCGAACATAACGCACCTGATATTATTCAGGCAATGTGCCTTGCAGCAAGGCTTGCAGGCGTAGGGCCCATGGCGGCGGTGGCCGGAGCCGTTTCAAAATATGTTGGAAGGCACCTTCTTAAATTTACCGATGAAGTAATAGTAGAAAATGGGGGAGATATATATATAAAGTCCAAAAGGGATAGACGAACACTTATATATGCAGGAGACTCACCCTTCTCAAATAAACTTGCCCTCCTTATTCCCGGCAATGACCGGGAATTTGGAATATGCACATCAAGCGGAACTGTCGGGCACTCGCTGAGCTTCGGCTGCGCAGATGCCGCAGTCGTAGTCTCGAAGGATGCGGTTCTGGCTGATGCCGTGGCAACCGCCACAGGGAATATAGTCAAAAGCAGGGACGATATCAAAGCCGGAATTGAATTTGCCATGTCTATTAAAGGAATAGAAGGAGTTGTCCTAATAATTGGCAACAAAATGGGTGCCCAGGGAGATATTAAAATACTAAAAGCCTAAGGAGGATGGAAATGAAAATAAAAGAACTTTTTAAAAACAAACCTGTAATATCCCTTGAGATATTCCCGCCGAAGCCGGAATCTCCAATTAATACCATACTGGATACCATAGCTGCGCTGTCGGATCTGAATCCGGGCTTCATAAGCGTGACCTACGGCGCAGGCGGCAGCAGCAGGGCTCACACAGTCAATATTGCCGGTATTATAAAAAATAATTATAAAATTGAAGCTCTTGCTCATCTCACTTGCATAGGCTCAACAAAGGATGATATCGACAATATCCTTAAGCAGCTTCGGGAAAACAAAATAGAAAATGTGTTGGCTCTGAGAGGTGATTTCCCTGCGGATGGGAACCCGGATTGTTTAAATCAAACACAATACAAATATGCCGGAGACCTTATTGGCCATATAAAGGAAAAAAGCGACTTCTGTATAGGCGCTGCATGCTATCCTGAAGGACATATAGAATGCAAAAATAGGATCGAGGATTTAAAGCATCTTAAATCAAAGGCGGATTGCGGGGCTGATTTCCTGATAACTCAGCTTTTCTTTGATAACGATCTTTTCTATTCCTTTAAAGAAAAGCTCGAAATATCAGGGGTTGATCTACCGGTTTCCGCCGGTATAATGCCCGTAATAAACAAGAATCAGATTGAGCGTATAACTAATCTTTGCGGAGCATCCATTCCGGGCAAGTTCAGACGCATACTGGACAGATACGGAGATAATCCCGCGGCATTGAAGGAAGCCGGTACTGCCTATGCAACGGAACAGATAATAGACCTTCTGTCCTCCGGGGCGGACGGAATACATTTATATACAATGAACCGCCCGGAAACAGCAAGAAAAATAATCTCCCAGATATCAGATATCAGGGGCTTTTTCAGTGAACAGGAAAAATGCTACGACAGTTCGAACATACCGGTGTACAGCTGATAATATTTACCTTGCATTTTGATTAAATCCTCATGGTCTCCGCGCTCAATTATTCTTCCATCTTCAAGGACCATGATGGCATTGGAATTACGTACGGTAGAAAGCCTATGGGCAATGACAAAAACAGTTCTGCCTTCCATCAAGGTATCCATGCCTTTTTCGATCAGGGCTTCCGTCCTTGTGTCAATAGAGCTGGTCGCTTCATCCAGTATCAATACAGGAGGGTCAGCGACGGCAGCTCTGGCAATAGCAAGAAGCTGGCGCTGCCCCTGACTCAGATTGGCACCGTCCGAAGTCAGCATAGTGTTGTAACCCTGGGGCAGGTGACTGATAAATGAGTGTGCATTTGCAAGCTTTGCTGCCTTAATGACATCATCATCCGAAGCATCCAGCCTTCCATACCGGATATTCTCCATAACTGTTCCGGTAAACAGGTGTGTATCCTGCAGAACCATTGAGAGAGAACGTCTCAGATCTGCTTTCTTTATTTTGTTAATATTTATACCGTCATAGGTTATTTTCCCATCCGGCACATCGTAAAAACGGTTGATAAGATTGGTAATAGTAGTTTTCCCCGCACCTGTAGAGCCGACAAAAGCAATTTTTTGCCCCGGTTTTGCATAAAGGCTTATTCCCTTTAATACAATTTCATTTTTATTATAACCAAAGGAGATGCCCTCGAAGCGTACATCACCGGTTACCTCCGTGTACCTTGCACCGGCTTCCCAGTCGGGATGCTTCCATGCCCACATACCTGTCGGATTCATTGTCTCTACTATCTCTCCGTTTTCCCTTTTCTCTATATGTACGAGTTCAATATACCCTTCATCTGTCTCCGGCTTTTCGTCAAGTACTTCAAAAATACGCTCTGCACCCGCAAGGGCACTTAGAATAGAGTTTAACTGCTGAGAAGCCTGTGTTATGGGATGCGCGAATGAGCGTGAATACTGCAGGAAAGAAGCAATTGTACCCACATCAAGGTATCCCTCGATTGTCATAACTGCTCCGACTGCAGCAGTTAAGGCATAATGTATGTAAGAAAGATTTCCCATAACAGGCATTAATATATTGGCAAAGGTATGGGCGCTTGTAGCAGCTTTGCACAATTCTTCATTCAGCCGCTCAAATTCACCTTTGACTGTATCTTCATGAGAAAATACCTTAATCACCTTTTGACCTTCAACCATTTCCTCAACATAGCCGTTGACCTTGCCTATTTCCTTCTGCTGATTCTTAAAAAATATCGCGCTCCTGCCGCCGATTTTTCTGATTACGTATAGCATAAGGATAAGCATAAGCACCGCAAGAACCGTTAAAAGAGGGCTGAGCACCAGCATCATTACAAATACCCCCGTTACGGTCAAAGCCGACGAAAACAGGTTCGGCATACCGCGGCCCATCATTTCACGCAGGGTATCGATATCATTCGTATACCGGCTCATTAATTCTCCGTGGGTATGGGCATCAAAATACCTGATCGGCAAAGATTCCATGTGTGTAAATAAATCGACCCGCATCTTATATAAAATTCCTGCAGATATGTTCAGCATCAATCTGTTAAAGGTGTAAGTCGCAACAACCCCCAGAATGTATATCATTCCCAGAAGAATTATTATAGAAGCAAAGCCTGATAGATCCGGGTCTTTGTTTCCGATTAAAGGAACAATATACTGGTTTATTATAGGCTTTAAGAAATATGTGCCCGCGACATTTGCCGCTGAGCTGACAATGACGGAGGCTGCCGCAATAGTCAGATGGAGCTTGTAGCGGAACATATATTTCAATAATCTGCCAATGGTTTTGCCTGCATTTTTCGGTTTTGCAGCCGGACGTCTTCTCATTGGTCCCTGCATGGCTTATGCAACTCCTTTCTGCTGTGACTCATAGACTTCCCTGTAAATGGAGTTTGTTGCAAGCAGCTCTTCATGGGTGCCGATTGCGTCAATTTTACCGTCATCCATTACTATTATTTTGTCGGCGTCGCAGACAGAAGCGATACGCTGTGCAATAATGATTGTGGTAACATCCGACAGTTTATCCCTGAAGGCCTGCCGGATTTTGCTATCTGTGGCGGTATCGACAGCACTTGTGCTGTCGTCCAGTATTATGATTTTGGGCTTTTTCATCAAGGCTCTTGCAATACAAAGCCTTTGCTTTTGTCCTCCGGATACGTTCACACCGCCCTGTCCCAGAAAAGTTTCGTAGCCTTCGGAAAAGGAAACAATAAAGTCGTGAGCCTGCGCCGCTTTACAGGCCTCTTCAATTTCTTCGTCTGTTGCGTTTTTATTGCCCCATTTCAGGTTTTCCTTTATTGTCCCCGAAAAAAGGACATTCTTCTGCAGCACCATAGCAACCGCATCCCTCAGCGTATCAAGAGTATAATCACGAACATCGTACCCTCCGACCAAAACCCTTCCTTCCGTTACATCATAAAGACGGGGGATAAGCTGAACAAGGCTTGTTTTGCCGGAACCCGTACCGCCAATAATTCCTATGGTTTCACCGGATTTTATTTCGAAGCTTATGTTGCTCAGAGTTGGGTTTTCACTGCTTTTACTATAGCTGAAAGTTACATTGTCAAAAACTATTGAGCCATTCTCTGCTCTCAGACCGGAATCCCCAACCTTATCCCTGATATCAATTTCCTCGTCAATAATCTCAATAATGCGGAGTACTGAAGCTCTCGATATTACAATCATTACAAAAATAAAAGAAATCATCATCAATGAGATCAGTATCTGCATAACATAGCTGATAAAGCCCATAAGCTCACCGGTCAGAAGTGTCCCTCCTATTATCATCCTGCCTCCGAACCATGAAATTGAAATCATACATCCATACATAACGAGCTGCATTATCGGCATGCTGAGGATGAGAAGTTTTTCCGCTTTTATCTGTGTTTCACGGACAGCATTTGCAGCATCTATGAATTTTTCCCTTTCATGGTTCTCGCGTACAAATGCTTTGACAACGCGGATAGCAATCAGGTTTTCCTGTACTGAAGCGTTCATGCCGTCATATTTTTTCAGCATTGCCTGGAAGCGGGGATAGGCTTTCGCAGCAATAGAATAAAGCGCTATTCCCATCACAGGTATGGCAATCAGAAATATTAAAGCCAACTTTGCATTGATTGCAATCGCCATAATGGTTGCGCTTACGAGCATTACCGGTGCTCTTACAAACATTCTTATTATCATCATGAAAGCTTGCTGTGTGTTTGTCACATCAGCGGTAACCCTGGTAATCAGGGATGCCGTACTGAATTTATCGATATTGGAAAAGGAAAATTCCTGAATCTTGTCAAACAGCCTTTTTCGTAATCCCTTGCCAAAGCCCATGCCTGCAACAGCCGCAAACCGTCCGGACAATACTCCGAACAAAAGTGCAAGAAGAGCCATTAAGACCATTAAAGCTCCCATTTTGAAGACATAACCCGTATCTCCGTTCCTGATACCTACATCTATAATCTTTGACATAATCAGCGGCAGAAATATTTCCAGTATGACTTCTCCAATAACCATAACCGGGGTCAGAAGCGCATATTTTTTATATTCCCCCAGGCACGGCAGCAGTTTTTTCAGCATTATGTATCCTCCTGTTGAGCAAAGTAGATGGTTCCCCTTTTGTCTTCTTCAATTATAATACAAATCGTGCGGTTTCAGCAAATACATGAGTTATTAAAACACAACCAATATACAAAATCAAAAAATGCCAAAAATTCAAACATAAATACTATTGCCTGAATTTATGGCATTTCTAGTATCATCTGCCGGAAGGCGCTCTTATTCCCTGCTGTCGTTCAATTTCCCTGTTCCCGTAATATCTTTTATATCCCCTTCAAAAAATGTATACAAATCAATTATGCCGTTGTTTATTATGGACCCATCTCTATTGTTAAGACTTCCTCCGTCCTTGATGGAAATATATCCATTGTTTGTCATGGTGCCAAGATTATTAAAGGATGTGCCCCGTTCAATAAGCAGGTTGCCGCCCATGTCCACAATAAAAGAACCGGAATTGTCGGTGCTGCTTACGCCGGAGCTGGCAGTACCGCCGCTTTTGACCGTCACTGTACCCTTATTTATTAAGCTGCAGAGGCCCCGGTCAAAAATACCTTTTACTATAATATCCCCTTCGTTTGTGATAGAGCATCCGACGGGAATAAACTCTCCGCTGATGGTTATGGTTTTCCCTTTTTCAATATTAATCATCAGGTCCGTATCACGCTCATAGAAGTATTTTTCCGTGATGTCCATATCAGAGTTGATATTAATTACAGTAATCGCCTTGTTTTCCATTGCTGCTTTAAGCTCGGCAAAGGAGGATACAATAGCCTTGCCGTCCTCAGATGGTTGGCTCTCATCCTTGCCTGCAATTTGCTTTGCTGCACGGTAATCCTCTGATGTGAACATACCGACTGCTATGAGATTTTCCGATAATTTTCTAGCCCCTGTCCAGCTTTCTTCTTTAAGCCTGGCTTCCAGAGCTGCCCATGATATATGTACGACATCGGCACGAAGGAAATTTGACGTATCTACGTTCCCCGGAAGAATGCCGACAGACTTGGCAAGAGCATCCGGCTCATTCCAGTTAAAATCCCCGGACTTATCATTATAACCCAGGGCGCGAAGCACAAAAGTCAGATACATATTCGCGCTGGCATTCCCTGTGCCAAATTCTGATGCGGATATCCCGCCGCTCAGGCCTTTCTCATAAGCATAGCCGATATATTTATCAGCCCATGCCGCCACATCTGTGAAAGGGTGTGACCAGTTTCCGTTCAATACTTCTGATTCCTCACCGAGCACGCGGATGAGCATAACAAGTGCTTCCGTGCGGGAGGGGGCTCTGTTCAGATCGAAGTCGGTATCGGATACGCCTTTGAAGAGCCCAAGCCGTTTCAGTGCAGATGCCTGTCTCTCAGCTTCCGCCATATCTGCTGCATGTACATGTATAAGCATTGTCAGGCTCATGGTCAGCATCAGAATAAGTGAAATAACAGCTTTTGTTTTTTGTTTCATATATTCATTCTCCTCGCATATTTTACTTGTCAATTCATTATTGACAAGTAAATTGTATCAAATAATAAAAAGTTAAAGGTGTGCAGTTTGCACACATTTGAGGCTTTGGATTACTCCTGATATATAATTTTAAATCCTGCTTCTTTTTCAATATCTTCTGCCGCACTTCTCATGGATTCGCTTACTTCTGCAAGCTGAAGCCGAGGCAGACCGAGAAGCGGAGAAAGATCCAAAAGATGGGTTCCTGATAAATAAATCTGTTCAAGCATGGGATGTAATTCTATATTATCAAGTGTTTCCAAGGGTGTTTCGCGAATCATGAGCATCCGCAGCGAATCCAATCCTTCGAGAGCAGCTATTGATGTGACCCTTGTATAGCCGACATCAACACAGGTTAAGCGGGAACAATCTCTAAGAGCTGTCAGATCAGAGATGTTGGTATCATATAAAAACAATGAATCCAATGATACAAGCTGTGACAATGGCGAAACATCCTGTATCGGATTATGCTTCAACTCGATATATTCCAGAAACGTAAGCTCTGATAGCGGCGTCAGGTCACTGAAGTTCTGATATGACAAAAGCAATTTTTTAAGATTCTTAAATTTCGCGACATCATTCAGGGAGCTTATGCTGCCCCTCTGCACATTTCCATTGTTTTTCGCAAAATCATCGGAATAGGTTCCATACATCTCATTATTTGCCGCAGCCTTATCTCCAAATACATATAACTCAGTAAGGGACAAGAGATCTTTTTTCAAAATTACCTCTTTATCGCTTTTTGAAAGCGCAAGGCGTACCGCCTGTTCTATCAGCGGTTCCTCGAAAGTAATGCCTGCTGACTGCGTTCCGGATAAATATTTCCCTGAAGTTGATAAAACAAATATCATTGCTGCCATCACCGCAGCAGAACACAAAGAAGCAAGTATCCCCCGCTTTATAGTACGTCCGGTTAAAGCATCTTTAACAAGAACAACATTCATATAACGATCCTTAGGCGCAAAGGCCGTACATTTTCTGATAATTCCTGCCAACCGCTTGTTTTGGACTTTACCTAATGCTTTTTTTACTTCTGTTTCACCTGTCAGAAGCCAACAAAGCAATACGCCGAAAGAGAATATATCCGAACGGCTATCGGTCTGAGAAAATCCATACTGCTCCGGCGGTGCAAATTTTTGTGTTCCGAAAAACACTGTATCAATTTGGGCAGACTCATTATAAATACGGGAAATACCAAAGTCGATGAGCTTTACCGTGCCGTCCTCGTCCATAATAATGTTCTGCGGCTTGATATCCCGGTGTATTACTGGCGGCGATTGTCCATGCAGGTAAATTAAAATATCACAAAGCTGTACACCTACAGATATTATTTGCTGTTCTGTAAGACGCTTTTCATGAATTAGTTTATCCAGAGGAATCCCATGAGCGTATTCCCGCACCACACAAACCATTCCATCCTTCCTGTATTCCTCCACAAAAGCGGGGACTCCGTCGTGATGCAGTTCTCTTAACAGTCTGCTTTCCGTAGTATTCGTCCAAAGCATTGGATCTGTGCAGCATTTCGCTATGAAGTATGCGCCTGTTTGCCTATGCTTTATAAGCAGCGTTTCCCCCGCCGGATTTTCCGCCAAACACTCCATCGGCTCATAGGTTTTCAGGAATTCGTAAGGAAAGCGGCTGTCGTCAAAGCCGCTTAAAAAATCGTTCAAAACAGATTTGTCCATGTCTTACTCGCCCCCCAACAGTGTAAGACCCAGATCCTGCAGCATATTCTGCGCTTCTACAACACCTATATGATGGCTTATACAATACAAAACAGCGGCATCCCGCTTGATACGGGGATAAAGGAAATTTTTACGTGCTATCTTCAATAGCTTCTGTGTACCGTCCACATCCAGACCGAAACCAAAGGCTAATTGAATAACCTTATCTCTGGACGGCTTACGGATGCCGTTGAAAAGCTGATGTCCGTATGAGCGCTCAATAGAGGACTGTTTGATTACCCGCTCCGGTACCAACCCCATCTCCTTACACAGCTCGGATATATATGTATGGAACGACGGCATCTGCATGGCATCTTCGTTTTTCCCCATAAATGTCTCTAAGTTTGAAGTCTTAAAAAGCCTTTGAAGTAAATTGCTTGTCCTGATTTTTCTCATATTTTGCTGCGGCACGTTACTGACCTCCAGACTTGCGGACTTTGCCAGACTTCTATCTATAAAAGGGAATGTTATATCATAAATCCGCAAGGATTCATAATATCTGCCCATATGCGTTTTGCGTAGCAAAAGATCGCACGGGCATTTAAATAAAGGATGTAATATGAATAGTATATTACATTAATAATTATAGATGTCCCGCCGGGCGGATACAAGAAGTTTTGTCGAATTTAGGAAGTTATTGTTGGAAACCTTTGTCGTTGAATAAAATGTTATTAAGCTACATAAAGTCGTTGTATTTTTTGTTAATAACGGATATAATATATCCAATGACAGGAGGTGTTCTACCATGTACCGTACAGCAATTGAACAATTATACAAATGGAAGGACAAGAAAGAAAAAAAACCGCTTATTATTCGTGGGGCGAGGCAGGTTGGCAAAACCTGGCTGATGAAGGAATTTGGCGAAAAGACATATAAGGACTGCGTTTATATAAGCTTCGACAACAATCAGCAAATGCAGGATTTGTTTTCCCCTGATTTAAATGTGGAACGTATTATAACCGGTCTGGAGCTATATGCAGGGCATAAAATCAATCCTTCTGAAACTCTTCTTATTTTCGATGAGATACAGGAAGTTCCCAAAGCCTTAACCTCATTGAAGTATTTTAATGAGAATGCCCCCCAATATCATATCGTTTGCGCCGGAAGCCTCCTTGGTGTTGCATTGCATCATGGAACCTCCTTCCCTGTCGGCAAGGTGGAGTTTATGGATTTATATCCGCTGTCCTATCAGGAATTTATACAAGCTATGGGTAAAGAACAGTTTTCGCGGCTTTTGGATGAAGGTAATTATTCCATGGCCGCAACTTTCAGGCAAGAATATATAGATCTTTTAAAACAATATTATTATGTGGGCGGTATGCCTGAGGTAGTTGCATATTTTTCTGTCAATAAAGATTTTAACGAAGTAAAGGAAATTCAGACACGAATATTGGACGCATATGAGCAGGATTTTTCAAAGCACGCTCCCCATGATGCTGTTCCCCGGATCAGAATGCTATGGAACAGCATTCCTTCACAGCTTACAAAAGAAAACAAGAAATTTATTTATGGCCTTATTAAAGAAGGCGCGAGGTCAAAAGAATATGAATTAGCCTTGCTGTGGTTGACGGATTGCGGCCTTGTCCATAGAGTGAACCGTGTAACCTCTCCCAATTTGCCCCTTAAAGCATATGAAGATTTGAAAGCTTTTAAACTGTATTTATTGGACATCGGGTTACTGTCCTGTATGGTTCGGCTTCGCCAGGATGTATTGCTTGACGGAAATGAATTATTCAAAGAATTTAAAGGAGCATTGACAGAACAATATGTCCTGCAGCAGTTAGAAACATTTAAGAACTTGAATACATATTATTGGACTAATGACAGAAACAGTGCCGAGATTGATTTCCTTGTTGACAACGGCAATTCGGTAATTCCTGTGGAAGTGAAAGCCGAAGTGAATTTGCAGGCAAAAAGCTTGAAGACCTTCCATAGTAAATTCAGTCCGGAAATTTCCGTGCGTACTTCAATGGCGGATTATAAAAAAGAAGACTGGCTGATAAATTTGCCCCTTTATGCTATCGGAGGCATCAATAATATTTGAGGTAATGAGCAGTGTTTTTACTTCCCATATATTTCTGCTGCGAGGGTATTCAGAATTACACACCCTCATTGATAATTGGGAAAATTTGTGATAAAATGAAAAAACATCAATGTATAGTATCAAGTATAATTATCAGCCGTGGGAAATATGTCAGCAACCCTATGGCTTATCGGGGGATTAATTATGGGGCCAAAAAGAGCGGTTCGGATCGTGCTGCCAATCTTACTGGCAATTGTTTCCGCAGCAGTCATATATCTGAACGCCTCTGTTTTATCTGCATCGACGCCTCATGTAAAAAACGGTGTTTTGAATCTTGGTGAATGGAATCAAAAAAGCGTCTTTGCAATCATCGGCGAGTGGGAGTTTTATTGGGATAAGCTGCTGACCAATACGCAGATCAAAAGCGGTTCGGAAGCCTTCGTCACAGTCAACGCACCCGGCGAGTGGAACTACTATGAAACCGGGTTGGGAGAACTGCCGGGCTTTGGCAGGGCTACCTACCGGGTATATGTGACGGGAGCGCAGCCCGGTGAGAAATACGGCCTGCGCATCCAGAACCAGGCGTCGGCCTACCGGCTGTATGTGGACGGCGAACTGCTGGCCCAAAATGGAAGCTTCGGTGACAAAGCCGATGCCCCCGCATCAGCTTACCGCCCACAGCTTGCGGACTTCACCCCTCAATCCGACAGCTTCGACATCATCCTGCAGATATCCAACTATGCCTACGCCGGTGGCGGCATGTGGGAACCGGTCATTTTCGGAACTGCCCCTCAGGCGGACGCCTTTGATAGCGCGCTGTCGGCTGTGAGCATGGTTACCTTAGGCGGTATTTCCTTCATCTGCCTTTTCTTCATCATTTTCTACTGGGCTCAGCGATGGGAAAAGGATGTGCTGATCCTGGCCGGAATAGGCGTGCTGATGCTGATACGCCTTACCATCTCCGGGGACATGCCTGTTACATACATATTTCCCGATATGCCCATATCCGGCTTCGGCTGGATCGACTACCTTACGCTTATCTGGATACAATTCCTGCTTTTGTATTTTGTTTACTGCATATACGGCAGCATCGTGCGCAAATGGCAGATTGTCACACTGCTTGTATATTGCGCGGCTGTTTCATTGTGCTTAATGGTGCTGCCTTTCGAAATCATCATGGGAGCATACAGGCTGCTCAACTTCATCCTGCTGTTTGTAATCGCATTCGTGACGGCGCAGCTTGGGCGGGCTGTGTGGCAGAGACAGCCGGGGGCACCTGTGCTGTTTGGCGCAATGGCGTTTATGGTGGCTCTGCTTATCTACGGCATGTTCTTTGAGGACTGGTCTGCCGGCTTCTACCTGCTGAATGGCGCTGTTCCCGATTACATGATCCTGTTTGTTGCGCAATGCGTCATCGTCGCCCGGCGTTACCACCGTGCGCAGCAATTGGAGATGTCCTTTCTGAAAGGCCAGATACACCCTCACTTCATACACAATTCCCTGACGGGCATCGCCAGCTCTGCCCGAATCGATCCGGTACGCACAAGGGAGCTTCTGCTTAACATGAGCAGCTATCTGAGGGGCTTCTACGATTATAACAGCGGCGATATGATCACCCTTAAGGAAGAGCTTGCACTGGTGCGGGCATATGTGAGTATAGAACAGATGCGCTTCGGGACAGGCGTTGAAATAACGTATGAAATAGAATCTAAAAGCCTTCTTTTGCCGCCTCTCATTTTGCAGCCCCTGGTTGAAAATGCCCTGGTGCACGGCCTGCGGGAAAAAGAGGAAGG
>JAKPKE010000129.1 GCA_029553855.1 Bacillota bacterium
TTTGGCTACGGAAATGTAGTAGTTGAAAACAAGGATTATCAGTATTACCACTGCTATCATTGTCAGGAAAGCTTCCAGATATGCATCCGCAGGCAACAGCAGATAAGGCAAAACCATCAGTGCCACCGTTATAAGGTAAGCCACTCCGGTAAATACGCTGGATTTGAGTGCTTTAGGATTGCCGTCAGCCTTTTCCGCAAGATAGTTGGATGCCGCCATGGACAATGTTGCCGATATTCCCGTTATTATTCCGGACAATGCTACTACCTTGGTATTGGCAAGAGCAAAGGTCAGACCCGCAATGGCTCCGGTCAGCTCCACCAGTGCATCGTTAAGACCTAAGACCATTGCTCCGACATACTGAAGCCGTTCTTCATCCAGCATGGCAATCAGTTCCATTTCATGCCTGTGTTCATCTTCCTGTATCTTTATGGCATCGGGAACTTCAACTTTCAGTATTTCATAATCTCTTTGTGCAAATTGCTCATCTTTTTGCATCATCTTAAGAGTAAATGTATATCCCAATATGGTGCTTACAATTTTGACAAAGAAAAGTTTCAACCTGTTGGCTTTAATATCTTTCTTGGTATAACTCTTCCATGTCTTTGCATGACTTAATTCATCCGAAGCCATTCTGTGAAGTAATTTTTTATTCTCGGGATCCTTCTCTTTTTTTGCAAGATAATCATACAATAAAGCAC
Source organism: Bacillota bacterium (assembly GCA_029553855.1). GTDB lineage: Bacteria > Bacillota > Clostridia > Lutisporales > Lutisporaceae > BRH-c25. The sequence continues at coordinate 702 of JAKPKE010000129.1, forward strand.
CCGTTTCTTCGTCTTTCTGCGCTTTAATGATTATTTTCATTGACTTATCACTGATTGAAAGATTTTTCATGTTATTCCCTTTATTTCCTAAACGCATGTGCCGTATTATACATAGCTATTGTGTTTTCCGGTGGCGTATTATCCTGTATCGCATGTGTCGGAGCGAATATATATCCTCCGTGTTTACTCATTATTTCCAGAGTCTCTTGGCATACTTTTTTTGTTTCTTCCACCGTTCCGTAAGCAAGCGGACCGGCTGTGGAAATACAACCTCGAAACACAAGTCTTCCCCCGAAATGATCTGCAAGATACTGAGGACTCATATTGGCAGCTTCCGGCTGCAATGTATCCACTCCGTTCATACCCATTTCTATAAATTCTTCATAAACCCATGAAGAACTGCCGCAGGTGTGTATGATAACGGGCAGATCATATGCCTTAGCCAAATCGATAAATTTCTGATGCCTGGGTTTTAATACCCTTCTGTATAAATCCATGGATATAAGGGGGGCATGTTGTGAGCCCAAATCCTCTCCCAGCCACATGAAATCATGTTTACCTTTACAAAGTTCCAATACTCTTTCCAGTCTTTTCAACTGCATATTCAATCTTTTGTCTATCATATGCAATGTGGCCTCATGATCGATACAGATATTTATCAAAGCCTGTTCCACACCCATCAACATACCGGTTGTGTTCATAATATCGCCAACTCCGGCATTTCCGGCGGAAATGGCAAATCCCATATCGCAAAGATAATCCACCCTTTGCTTATAAAATTCATAGTCAAAGTCATCGGGATTAGGAAAAGGGTAATTGTATATTACTTCATCGTCTACATCCAGAAGCGGAAAATCGCAGTAATCCCAATATCCTCCGTATTGGTTTTTGACATATTTCATAACCGCACCGTGTTCGGAACTGCGGTTTCTGTCAGGTATATCGGGGTATATTTTCTCTCCTATGTATTTAAACCATGCCCCGGCATGGTCGACACCTATATATCTCAAAAAAGCGAATTTCTCTTTAGGGTCCATATTAAGTACTTTACATAAGTTCTCATGTGCTATAGGGTTGGTATCATAACCCATAGCTACCCTGTCTACCGGCTCAAAAGCAAATGTTCTTTGTATTCTTTCTTTAGAAGTCAGTGTTTCTTTTCCTCTGATTATCTTACTCATTTTGTACCTCCCTGAACAAACATATCATACAGTCTTTTTGCATTGGCATACATAACCTTCTGACCTTTTTCAAACTGCTCCGGTCGGAAATATGTCATAAAATTATCCGCTTCAAGACTCAAATTCCCGCTATAACCTATCCCCTTTAAGCAAGTCATTACAAGATTCCAGTCAATATTCCCCGCAAAAGGAGGAAGGTGCTCATCATTTATTCCGTCATTATCGTGTACATGCAATGTTTTTATCCTATGTCCCAAAGTCTTTATCATATGAGCGAAGTTGACATGCTCATATCCTTTCTGATGTATAAGGTTGATGTGCCCTATATCCAGACAGGCCACAAACCTCTCCCCCAACTCATCGATATATTCCGCCATTTCTTCCGCTGTGGTACAAGCGGTCGGACAGATGCATTTCTCCACGGAATCCCAGGAGAACATATTCTCCACTGCAAGATATACATCATATTCTTTCAGTGTGGGAATCAAATCGGTATAATATTTGAGAATTATCTCTTTATTACGCTCATAGTCGTTATTATACTTTCGCTCTTTGGTCATTATGGGGTGTATGACTACATATTCAGACCCCAGAAAACTTGTTGCGGCTATAGCCCTTTTTTGAATCTCGATAACCTCGTCATATTGTGTCATATACTTGTCGGGACCATAAAAAGGTGCATGAGTCTGACCTATCTCCAAACCCGAATCGGCAGCATATTTCCCTATGTCTGTAAAATACTTCTTTAAAGCGGGATACGGAAGATTAAGCCGTACCTCATTATCCAGCGGAAAGTCCACCGCCTCAAAACCTGCACCCTTTAAAACGGAAAGAGCCTTTTCCGGTCCGAATATTCTGTCTACTGCCGCACTTTGTGTTCCTATTTTCATAAACTACCTCATAAACTCCAACCAAGCATTAAATAATAAAAATACAACTCTATCTTATGATAGTAACATAGCATTTTCAAGAGTATTTCACTTAACATTCAATTTGAGAAGCATTCATAAACAGTTAAATCTGCTCCTGTTTCTTACTCATTTAAACTTTTCTGCGATTTTTTAATTTTACTTTCCGGGTAATGTGTTTTTAGGTTGCTTGTATACCGTTTCATAGCTTCCGCAGATACTATCCATTGTTTTCCACACTTGCAGGCATCGGTAAAAGCAATTAACTATACGATTTCCGACAATACATACGGACGCTCATCTATAATATATTCCGCATGCCCTTCATTGAATTTAAAACCTATGGAAGTGTATACATCCTGTTCGGAATGTTGCAAAATTACTGCGGAAACAAAAGTATTCCCTATCTTCCTCAATTCGTCTATCAGTAAGATACCCATTTTCTTTGCTATATCGTATTGATCTTTTTCGATTATGGAACCGTTATCATATTGCAAATTGTCGCCTTGCAATTCCAACTCCAAACAGAACTCCATTATAACGGCTGTCAAACCGTCGAATACCGCTCTTACTATTCCCACCAGTTTCCCCTCGTAGAAAGCACCTACCATATACGGACTATATTTCAGAGGTTTCACCGCAGCTTCCTTACCGTGTCCGGCTTCACAAATATCGTTTCTCACATAGAAATCATACAGCTGGTCATCGGTTATTTTAGGCATATACTCTATTTTAATTCTTTTAATATCCATGTGGTTGTCACTCCTTTTTAATTTATGGAAAACAGATCGTCAACAATATAACAGTCCGCCTTATATTCCTGGTTGTCATAGCCGGCTTTCGAGAAAAAACCTAAGCTCCGGTAGTCTAAACTTTTAGCTTTTTTTGCAAGCTCATTCACGACTTTGGTTCCGACAGGACTATCTGTCCATTTACACTCGTAGACAGATAACAAGTTGTTCGCCCTCATTACGATATCTATCTCGATATCTTTCTTTTCCTGTCTGTCGTTGTACCAGTAACGTCCGATTTCTTCAATAGTTTCTTTATATTTCCGCTTCAAAAAGTCTTTACAAACCTGCTCAAATTCCAATGAAACATACTCGTCCAGATGGTTTTTAACCACAGTGTTATAGAAGCGGTCGGGAGTCATTATTATTCTCTGTGACTTGTGCTTCTCAATAAAACTGTAGTGAAAATTAAACAAACGGTCTTTTATACGATAGATTGTTTTCCTGGAATTTGCCCCCTCACCGAAACAATATTCCCGCTCTACTATGCCTAACTGTATCAAGAGGTCCAGATACTTGGATGTTGTACCGGTATTACCGGAACCGCTCTTGGTAGAAATATCGTTAAGCCGTGTTGCACCGGATGCGATAGCATTAATAATCTTGCCGTATGTAGCTACACTTCTGACTTCCTGACTTAAGAAGAAAGAAACTTCATCTTCAAAAACAGCTCCTTTCTCAATGATAAGAGTCTTAATATTATCTTCAACACTTCTATTATCATCTATCTTGCTGTTGTAAAACGGAACACCGCCAAAAATGCTGTATAACCTGACCTTATCTTCATTCGAGACCTTCGGATAAAATTTTGCCGCATCATAATAGTCAAAAGCTTCTATTTTCATTTTGAATGTGGCCCTGCCGTACAACGGCTTTTGATATGCTAAAGCATCTTCTATCATTCCCACATGGCTTCCTGAAATAATTAATTTCAACCTTGAATCTATCAATAAATGATCAATGATATTCTGAAGAATAGACATAATCTCAGGATTTGTTTTTATCAAATATGTAAATTCATCTATTATTATTACTATCCTTTGAGTTTTGCTCTTTTGAACAAGATACTTAAATAATGCTTCCAATGATTCGAAAGTAAAGTGTTCATCAAAATATTTCGCCACTACACCGCTTATCTGTTTAAAGTTATAGTCAAGACCCATTTCATTGGCAACATAGTAAATTGCTTTGTGCTTTACCACAACTTTCTTAAGTAACTCCGTCTTCCCGATTCGCCTGCGACCGTAAACAATACCGAATTCAAATTTATCTGAATCAATTTTTTGATTGAGTGTACTTAACTCTTTTTCTCTTCCGATAAACATACGAACCCTCCTTTGCTGTATCACGATAAACTTTATCGTAATACAGTTTATCATAATGCGGTTTATAATACAAGCCCAAAAACATAACTTAAAAGCATGTAATCTATACTTATATAAAGAGACTAATCCCCGATAAATCGCTATCCGATGTCTGATTTTGCTTCATATATCGTTATCCGGTTTTTCCCGCTTTCCTTTGACTGATAGAGGGCTTTATCGGCTTGCTCATAAAGGGTATTAAAATTTTTGTCTTTGTTATAAAAGGTTACGCCTATACTGCTGCTTACGGTCACGACTCCCTCCGTGCCTTTGATGTCGCGGTGCATCTTAATACGAATTTCCTCAAGCTTTTTATCTAAGAAATCGGAGTCGCCCTCAAACGGAAGGTACAGCATAAACTCATCTCCTCCCAGTCTGGCCAATATATCCGTGGCACGGATGGAATTTTTCAGAATTGCGGCCGTGGTTATAAGTACCTCATCCCCCATCTGATGCCCCAGTTTGTCATTGACACTCTTGAAGTTGTCCAAGTCCATCATTATAAAGGCTCCGCTTTTATAGAGATTGTTTTTAATTATAGTATTTATTGCGTGAGTTCCGCCCGCTCTGTTATATATTCCCGTCAGTGCATCGGTTCTGGATTTTTCTATTAGTTTCTGCCTGGCGGCGAAGATAAAGCCCATGATTATACCTACAGCAAGAGACACGACAACAAAGGCAAATATTTTAATCATTATTCCCGACTTATCATACCAACCGGATTGCGGTACTACGGATAATCTGAAGTCCATG
>JAKPKE010000139.1 GCA_029553855.1 Bacillota bacterium
AATATGTATGCTTTCAGCAGAGGAGATAGCAGAAAGGATTGGTATGTTCAACCTGTCAAAGCTGTCTAAAGCAACTGGAATACCTCAACCCACCCTTTGGAGGATGGCGAGGTATCCTGAGTATGGCGCAAATTATCAAACCGTGAAGAAAATCTCAGATTACCTGGAGGGGAATAAATGAAATCAGAGTATGAAGAGCAGGTTATATCGGGGCAGCGCTGCGAAGCAATTAAAATTTTTTACAATGGGGTAAATTACAAGTCAAAACTAGAGGGGAAATGGGCAGCATATTTTAACTATCTTGGTGTTGGGTTCGGGTATGAAGTGGAAGACGGATTTCCAACAACTGCCGGAATTTACTGTCCTGACTTTTTTATCTATAAAACAGGGTGGTTTATTGAGGTTAAGGCCAGCCCTGATTTATTAACGGAGAGAGAGAAAGAGAAGATAGGTTACTTTGAGACACATTTACCTGAGTGGGCAAATGGTATTATTATTGTATACGGGAACCCTGAAAATACTTATGATACCTGGTTTTTACGCGACGTTTTAGGAGTTGAAAGAACCGAAGAAGAGGTTAAGAATGCAGAATACACCGCTATAAACACCAGTTTTTATTCTGGTTCTTATAATCCTGTTGCTCCCGTATATGTGATTGATAATCCCATTGATTCAGGGAGAGAAGAACTTGTTAAGATACTTTATTCTGGAGATAACATAAGGCAGGTCGCGAAGGTTGCACTGTATGGAACTGAAACAAACGTAATAAGAAAGCCATTTGTAGAAATTAAAGACTTTACACCAGGGTATAAATCAGCATATGAAGCAATAAAGAAAGAAATTTCAGAGTATTATGTTAAACCATATTCGGTTGATAGATGTGTTCAGGTATGCGATTACAGTTTACTTTTAAATGAACCGTTTGACGTATTAGCAAATATATGTTTAAATGGAACAATTAGACCAAAATTAAAGACGTCTCACCCTGCCATTTCTAGAAAAATATCCCCGGTTATTCCTGGAGCAATTTTAGCGCATATAAACCGGGTGTTGGTATATATAAAAATTGTACCTGAAATTAACCAGTTTGAATCTTTATTTCAAATAGTAAAGCGAGGCACTACAAAAACAAATTATTGTGAATGCAAAAAGTATGTGATTTTTACACCTGACACCAGGTATAAAGAACAATTTTCATCTATCGGTGTATCAATAATAACTCCTTCCGACATTGGTGAGTGAATGACAACAGAACTTTATGAGACAATTAAATCCAATTTAGAACTGCTTTTTGAGTATGGACAGACTTTTGAGGTAAGGGCGATAAACGGCAGAAAGATTTGTGCCGGGTTTTTTCGTGACTGTGAGACGGCAGCAAGAGAGATAGTAAAACTAGATGTGTCAGGGGCCTGGGTGGGTATTTATGTTACTATAAACGAGGTCGATCCTGAACTATACAACAACCGCCCTGATGTAATGAGTCCTGCGTATGGGGTTAAGCTCACCGGAGACGCCGACATTATCAATCGGAAGTGGTTGGTCATTGACGTTGACCCTGAACGCAAGGCCAGCACGTCTGCAACAGAGACAGAAAAACAGCTTGCAATGGATATAGGAGGGGCGGTTCGTAACCATTTAAGAGGTATGGGATTTCCAGAACCAATTATAGCCGATTCAGGAAATGGGATGCATGTTTTATACAGGATAGACGAGCCTGCAAATTCAGACTTAATTCATAAGATTCTGGTTAACCTTGCAAAAAAATTCAATTCAACGTCTGACGGGATAAAGTGTAAAATTGATACCAGCGTGTCAAACACTGCAAGGATTATCAAAGTTTATGGAACGATGTCTCGGAAAGGTGAGAATACCGAGGAGAACCCTCACAGGAGAAGCTCAGTCCTGTTTGCTCCTGACAATATAGAAATTGTCCCTCATGAGTTATTAGTTTTAGCTTCTGGAGAACATGATAGAGTTAATCATGATATAGAGAGGTTATTTACAAAAAAGGAGAGTTTTAAACCACTTAAGGAATATCTTAAGGAATGGGGGGTAAGTTGGTATAAAGAATTTCCAATCGCTGATGATATCGGGTATAGGTTGGACGTTTGCCCGTTTTCAAATGCACACACAGACGGGGCGTACGTAAGTCAGAACAAATACACAGGAGAACTTACCGCTAAGTGCTTTCATGATTCTTGCGGCGGTCAAAATGGGCCTAACAGGTGGAAAGAGTTCAGGGCAATTTATGATCCGTTTTATTATAATGGCCCTAACCTGTTTGAAGTTAAGGAAGAAAACATTCCAGAAGTTAAATACCATAAATTAGACGTGAAATTGTCGCGCAATAATTTTATAGTAAAGTATATTGATTACTGGAAAACCAGAACAGACGCATATAATGAGTATCACTATGCAGCAGCTCTATCATTATTATCAATCGCTGCTGATAGGGTGTTGGTTTACAGGCTTGCGTCTGCAAATATCTATACTAATATCTGGATAATGTGCCTGGGTAAGAGTTCTATCAGCCGGAAAAGCACGGCAGTAAATACAACCAACCTCATCCTAGAGTCTGGAGACTGGTTAAAACCATTTCACCGTTTTCCTGGAATGTTTTCAACAGAGGGACTTATAGAGGAAATGAGCGAAGAGCCGCGGGGGTATATGACTATTGATGAGTGTGCTCAGCTCTTATCCTCCATAAACCAGAAGAAATACCTTTCAGATATGCGGGATGTGCTTTGCAAGCTGTATGATTGTGTTGGAACCAGGAGGAAACTAAAAACCTCTCGTGGGAAGGTTTCAGAGTTTAAGGTTGAAAATCCCTATGCGACGTTTTTATATGCAACCACTCATGAGAGTTTTATCAGTGGGTGTTCGGACGCTGATCTTTCTTCAGGTTGGCTTATCCGGTTCTTGTATTGTTACCCTCAGTACCAAAAAGACACAATGGGGGTAAGGGACGCGACAGGGGACGAAGAGACACGCCTGGGAGATATCGCTTCGGAGTTCTGGAATATTGCGGGACATATAAAGGAATATGAGGAAATAAGATGTTCCCTTACTCCGTTCGGGTTTAATTATTTCAACGAATGGATGAGTAAAACAGAGGCGGATCTTCTCCAGTCCGGTATTCACGGTTCGGTATTTCAGCGGTATGCCATGTATGCTCTAAAAATGGCTGCATTATACTATATTGGTGAGCCTGGAGTATGTGAGTCCTGGGACAAGGCAGACAAGAAGATCCGGATTATCATTCCGGATGCCTTCCTTGAAGAGTCTGTAAGGCAGATAAATGATTACTTCCTCCCTATTTCGCGGGGTGTGATATGTGACGTTTCAGATGCTGCATCAGACAATATCCAGAATAAGATTATCATGTTCCTTCGAGGCGAGCCAAATAAGACGGCAACAAAAAGCAAGGTTCTTAGGTATATTAGAAAGCCAAGAAACGATGTGAACACAGCTCTTGAGACAATGATAGAAGCAGAAATGATTGTGATGTTTAAAGGTAAAGAAGAAGGGGTTAAAAAACAACCAGTGTTAATAAGATATGTTCTGGACTAAAAGAAATCTCTATATTTCATATAACATACATAATTCATTAATTTCATTAAATTCACATAATAGAGAGGTTCTTTATATACAGTAACACGTATGCACGTGTTAGTAAGTACGTGAAACGTGTGTGTGTATACTAATTAAGGAATTTATGATATTTGTGAATTTATTCATTTCAATACCTATATATACCTCTATATCTATACATATAATCATGGCACAGGAACCAAGATACCAAAAAGCCTACAACCTCCCACACAGGGCGGTTGAGCAACTGAAGGAACTCAGGGAAACATACGGGACAGACACCGCTAGCGTTGTGGCAGGCATTGAACTCTTGCACAGGACGCTCAAGAACCGCCCTGGAAACGAGGATCGCATCCGGGGGCTGTAGATGATAGGCACATGCTATACATGCAAATACAACCGGCGTGGGAACCTCCACAGGCCAGATGGGACTGTCGAGCGTGGAGCGAACTTATGCCTGAACCGTGTGGACTGCGAGAATGAGGGACGATCCTGAATATGATGCGCTTATGGTTCTGTTAGAAACCAGAGCTGCAGAAAACGGATACCCCGGAGACCGGGCGTATATGCTTGGGTGGCTTGCGGGGATGTATCTCCGGGAGGTGAAAAAACATGAGTGATCTCCCCCGCGG
>JAKPKE010000140.1 GCA_029553855.1 Bacillota bacterium
GAGGAACAAATTTACAGGTTAAAGACAAACCTGTGTTTCTTGTCCGCCCTTCCTGGTTGCCAGTATACGGTTCCCCTTAGTTCGGCAGGAACTTTGTACACGATCCTTGTCCTTATTTTTGTGAACGGATTAAGCTGGTCAAAAAACAAGCCCCATCCTTCCGCCAAGATAACTTCCGTTTTATCGAATTTGTATTCCTTGCCGTTTATTAAAAAGTATAACGCTCCATCTGTGGGCATTCTGCTTTCGTTGTCTATGTTTTTGAACGTTACATCCAACACAATAAATTTGTTGCCGGACCCTGCCCTGCCTTGTTCCTGATCTATAAACGGATTGCCCGTTGCAATGGAGGTGCCTACCGCAGCATCGTTTAAAGTAATCTCGAAATATGATGTCCTGAGTGTTCCGCCGATGGATGGCTGAGAAGGTTCGCTTATTTGGCTACTGCGCCTTGTCTCTTCTTTTGACAGGTATTTCTGTCTTTCCTTTTCTTCCGCAAGTGCCTTTGCTTGTATTTCCTTCGACATATCCTCTTCAGCCTTTTTTAATGAAATCTCTCTGTTGTAATGCTCTATCTTTTTTTCTGCTTCGTTTTTAAACTTTTCAACTTTCTGCAGTTTTGCGGCATAACCGACAGCCTGTTCAAAATTCCCGTCTTTTTCGCTTTGGAGCATTAAATCCTTAAGCTTCAGAGCCTCTGCGTTAATGAGCAATTTCGCCTTTTGTTTGTTTATTGTGGCTGCGCCTGCTATTCTTGTCTGTACATCAATTAATGACGATGCGGTATCCATATCCATATCTGTTATCGCTTTCTTTATTTTTACGTCGTAGTGTTTTTTCGCCTCATTTTTTACCTTCTCTATCAAAGCCTCTTTTTCTTTGAAGTATTTACTTTTGGGCTCCAACTGAGAGAACTCCTGGATAGCTTCGGTATATTTTTCGCTTTTCAGGGCAGACATGCCTTCGCTGTAATGCCTGTCCGGATCAGTGAATGCGCCGATACCCGCAAAGATAAACGCTATTATAAAGTTAGCCGAAATAGCCTGTATTCTTGTGGGCTCCTTAACCTTCAGGTATTTCATCCAGAAGCCGCCTATGCCTGGTTTAAAGATGCTTATTATAGTTAATATAGAAAAAACAAATACCGCAATTAAGCATACTATCTGCATTTTAACCTCCCTTGGTTTGGTGTGTTGGAATCTATCTCAATTCAATGCATCCACAGGCTGCATGAGATTATTCATCAGCCCCGTACTGGATATTTTTCGGGCTGAACATCTTCTGTAACTCTGTGGCAAGAGTTTGAGCCGCCACTGTTGCTAATGCCTCGCCCAGTTGTTGATACTCGAGTTCTTTTATCTTTTCAATCTCAGCAGCCTTCCTGTCCCGCTCAGAACTCTCCTGAAGCTTTGCCTTTAAGTCGGCAATGTATTGCTGGTCGAACTCAACAAACCGGGCACGGTATTTTTCACCGTAGACCTTGGTATTAAAAAGTTTCTTCAATAGCGATTCAACGATATCCTTTTTAGCAGGCTTCCTGCCTGAAGGACTGAATTCTTGTAAAATCTCCGTGATGTTTACTTTGAAGGTAATGTTTTCATACCCTTCTGGCGGCTTCTTGATGAAACTCATATTAAGTGGTTTCCAGTATGATGCGCTTGCGGTTTCCAGCAGTTGTTCATACGGAAAATCAATCACATCAAAAAGCCAGTCGCAGTAGCAATTATGCAGCCTTGCATTGATTCCGAACATGCCGTTGTTTCGGTAATTGCTCGTTATTGTATATGTCTTTCCGATTTCAAGATTTGAATATTCGTATTTAATACATTCAGCGGGATTCCCATGAGATATTCCGGAGCTTGCTAATAAAAGGGATAATACGATGGCTAATGAAAGGATACGATTTTTCATCTGTAACCCCGCTACTTTTCGCATATGGTTTTGATGAATGAACTGTAATCAACGGGTTTGGCGCCTTTAAGTCTTTTTTCGCACAGGTCGTCGAAAAGTTTCATATTCAAGCGCTTATCTTTAGAGTAGTATAAATATGTGTCTGCATCAGCATGACAAAAGCAGTTGGAAATGCCGTCATTTAGACAACTGCTGTATAAGGGGCTGGAACATGCATCCACGTAAAGTCTATACACTTCTTTGCAGTCTTTTTCGCTGACCTTTGCCTCTTCGCCGAATGCCTTGCCCTCTTTTTTCTTTATCTTGCCATTGTCATAGACTATCGTTATGAACCTGTCGCCCTTGCCCGCACCGATATGCTGCTTATACTGAACGAGGATTGTTTTGCCGACCTGCTTTACCACAAAAAAATTCCCGAGTTCAAAGCTGGAAGAAACCTTATATGTGCCATCGGGCTTTATCGTAATGAATCTACCGTCGGTATTGATGCAAGCGGTACCCGAGCAATTATCTGAAACAAGCACAACATCGTTTTTGCCGATACGAAAAATATTCTCTATAAATAGAATATCGTTTTCAATGTTCGGGATCGCCCTGCCACGGAGATACAGCGTCTTGGGATGTGTGTCCGACTCTCTTATCTCTAACATTCCGCCTACAGTCTGAACCTTGTTTGCAGCGGCTACAAATGTGCAGAGCATCAAAACAAAAAGAAAGAAGCTAAAGAATACGAACATATTTTGTTTGTTTTTATACATTTTGTTATCCCCCTCTTTGATAGATTATTAATGAAGAAGCACAGTCGGTACTGTGCACCGGTTCAACTGAATTCCACGTCCGTTTCCTGCACTATCTTGTCGATTAACTGCTTAGGTTTCTTCTCGACCATCTTCATCATAATGACAAAGGCTATTATTGGAATGAATCCAATTACAACGCCGGCAAATCCAATGGCTGAAATCAGAAAAATGACTATTATCATCAGGCATACCCAGGTGATCCAGAACATGGGGCCACGCCTGGTTTTACCGGTAACTTTTATCTTCGCATCGTTGTCTTCTGTTCTGGCTGATACATCCAGAGTCATTCCAAGAAGCGCCAGCGTGCCTGCAATGTTGCCCTTTGCAGATAGTTCATTATCGGTCTTGGATGTCACCCTGTGACCCGAAAAAAACGCGTTCAGCCTACCCTCAATAAATGAAATAATCTCGTCTGAATGCCTTGGTTTTTTCATAGAAATCTTGTGGTGCACGTCCGTATCCATATTTTTCCCAAACATACAGCCCTCCTCCTTTATATTTTTGTGCATGGTAATATATTTGCCGAGTCAACCGTTGACAAAAATAATTCGTATAATAAAAAATATTTCAAAAAGAGGTTAACCCAATGAAAACACCATACGAAGAGTTTTTGGAAGAAACCGCCAATTCTTACTGCACAAGTGCGCCTGAATTCAACAACCGGGCGAATGCAATGATGGAACTCGGAAGGTATCTGGAGGCACAGAGGGATTACAACAGGGCATGCACATTAGAGCCGGATGAGCCGGTCTTCTTTCTCAACAGGGCTGAACTTTTCATAGAGCTCGGTATGATAGAAAGCGCATTGAATGATGCCGCGTATGTCCGCAGGATAATAGATGTCGACGGTATTCAGAATATGGAAGATATGCTCCAACTTGCCGGGGTTTTCCATAAGTGTAAATCGCTGTATTCCGCTGCCGAAATGCTCCTGTGTTTTCTGAAATTATTAAGAACACTTATACCATTTACAACAAAAGATAATAAAGGTGGATTTGTAATAAGAAAAGATAAACAAAACATTCATATGAGTAATCTTGCGGATTTTGATGAAGCAAAACAGCTTTTTCAAGAGTTCCTGTGGGCAAAAGAGTGTGAAGATGATGGTATGATCAAACCTCTTATTGAAGAAATAAAGAGAGAGATTTACGATTGCCGGACTCTGGCATTAAAAATTGACCGGCAAAATCAACGTTAAAGATACATCCGGCAATAAGCCCATGATTACAACGATCCAGACAATTCTTTTTGCAGTTATATCTGTTTCCCACCCCTTTTTTGATAAACTCAAAAAGACTAATGAATAGTATCAAGAATTTTAACATACTTCTTTCTATGAACCTCTTCATGTCCTCCGGTTTTATTTTTTCTCTATCATGTTGAAATCCTCTTCTATCTTCATCAAATCCCTTTTGAGCTTCCTGCCGCATTTTTTTAACTTTCTTTTTAAGGTATTAGTTATGCTTTTAGCCCTTGATTTGTCTTTCTTCTTATCCATGATCGCCTCTCACGCTATAAGGTATTTGAGTGCATTTGTGCCGAATATGAGCATATACAGGATGAAAAGGAGAGAAAGGATGCCGATTATTACCCAATCTGATTTTGTTAGAAGTGCCATTGTCCCCTCCGTTGACAGAATAAGTTTCTTTTCTTCCATAACTTTAAAGCAGGCAGTGTGTCAACGGCTGTCATCTTGGCATAAAAACACAAACGCATAATGCAATTGCAGCATATTCATGCTAAGGCTGATAATTCTCAAATGCCTGCTTAAGCTCTTTTATAATGTCATTCCGCAGATGTTCTGGTTCGATTATCTTAGCTTCCTTACCGAATGCAAGAATCCAAGGGATAAATTCAGTTGTGTGGGATATATCCACCTCCATGATGAACCATCCATTATCAACGGGCTTGAACCTCTGGGTAGGATGCCATTTCCTTGTTGTTATGTAATCCCAAAGATATGCCTTAAAGGCAACTTTTACTGTAAACGGTGTCTTTCCCCTTGAATCAAATACACCAAATGAGCCATCTGTTAATGTCTCTGGATTATAATCTTTTGGATATCTGTAAGTTTCTTTTAAAACCTTTGCCTCCTCTACCCTGTCAATGAGAAATGTCCTTATATCCTTGTTTGATTCATCATATGCATCAAGATACAGGGCATCACGGTGTAAAAGAAGCGTGTAAGGATGGATGATGCGCTTCTTTGTCTTTGAGGCAGCGCCTGATATATAGGCAATCTCCATCTTGTTCTGATGCAAAAGCCCCCTTAGTACTGAGGCAAGGATTATGTCCTTTTCTTCGTATTGCTTTGCCCCAAAGCCTGTATATCTTATCTTTCTGTCAAAGTATTCAAGTTGTTTTTTCTTTGACGGAGGCAGCTGCCCTGTCACTATGTTCCAGATGTTGTCCAGGTTGTCCTTTATGACAGTGCCCTCAAGAAATCTAAGCAGGGTCTTTGCCACAAACACCGATATGATGCGGAAGCCGTTAGCGCTGTTTATATCTTCCTGGTCTGAAAGATACCAGCATTCCTTCCCTCCTTCCCTTATAACCTTTACAAAGTCACTGCCGTCAGGGGATGAGAGGTGTTCATTTAAGGCCTTTCTGTAGCGTGCAAGGGTCCTTGGAGAAACTCCGAGGATATTTGTTATTTGTTCTAAGGACATGGGCCTCCATGCCTGAGAAAGCATAGAAATAAGTCTTGCTATCTTAACTGCTGATGTATATGTTGCCTTTCTTGATTCTGCCATTGTATTTAGGATACATTACTTAATTAAAATGGTCAACGGTTGGCATAAAAAAAGGAATAATATTTTGATGTCTTTGGGAAAGTAATGATGGTATTTTATGAATGAAACCTTGCAGGTCTTAATCATTGATGGCTTTACTGTAGGTATACTCATAGGCATTGCTAATGAGATTAATGCCTCTTTTATCATAAGAATTCTATTCTCTCTGGCAGTATTTTTGATATCTGCGGCTGTTATTGCTCTTGCGTGGATTATATGAGACACCTTGAAAATCTTTCTTTTTATTTGTATTCTTTCAAACAATGATAATTAATACCTTCATATTAAAGCTTTTCAATGCTGCCAGTATGCAGCGATGGAATGACAAGATAAGGCCCTGTGAATTAAGGGAACTGGACAAACAGGCACACAAGATGGCCATTGCCTATTTCTTGGGTAAATTTGATGAAGAAAAAGAGGGATTCAGCTGGATAGAAATCATAGAAGGCGGGTTGTTTGAGTTCCTCCAGAGGATAGTCCTTACTGATTTAAAACCTCAGGTATTCAATAAAATCAAGGAAGATGAAAAAAGATACCTTGAACTTAAAAAATGGGTATTCAATCAGCTAAAACCCATTATCTCTTCGTTTGGTGAAGGCTTTATTGATAGATTCAAAAATCACTTTGCTACATCAGACGATACAATAAACAAAAGAATCCTGAGTGCTGCCCATTTTTATGCCACAAGGTGGGAGTTTAATATAATAGAGTGGGCAAACCCAGATGGCTATGAGATACCAGAGATAAAAAGACACCTTAAGGAAAGACAGGAAAGATACTATGACTTAAAAGGCATTCAAAACCTTGCGCTTTATGCAAGATATAGAAACTTCATGGACCTTTGTGGCCAGTTGAGGTTTCAACTGAGATGGAATCATATAAACATGAATCCTCGAATATCTGTTTTAGGTCATATGCTAATAGTAGCCATTATATCCTATTTGTTGTCCCTTGTAATAAATGCCTGTCCAAAAAGATGCATTAATAACTATTTTACAGGGCTGTTCCATGATTTGCCTGAGGTTTTAACAAGGGATATTATCTCACCTGTTAAACGCTCCATAGAAGGACTTGAAGAACTAATAAAAGAATATGAGAAAGAGCAGATGGAAATGGAAGTCTACAGCCTAATGCCTCCTAATTGGCTAAAGGATATAAAGATGTATACGGAAGATGAATTTTTAAGCACAGTAACCATAGATAATGAAACTATAAAGGTAACCTCAGATGAGATCTCAAAAAAATACAACAATGATGCCTTTAATCCAAAGGATGGAGAATTCATAAAGGCAGCAGATGACCTCTCTGCATATACAGAGGCATACCTCGCTTTAAACAATGGTGTAAATTCTTCGGGGTTAAGAGAGGCATTATCTGAAATAAAAGAAAAATACAAAAATAAAGTTATTGCAGGGGTTGACTTTGGAATGATATACGAAGGATTTAATTCTGCCAAGTAAACCTAAGTTCATCCTCTTAATCGATTACTAATAAAAAACAAGTAAATTCTACACTAAATGTTTTACGAAAGTGTCGCATTTTTATTGACATATTCGGCTATAGTTGGTGCTGTGGGTAGCATAAGAGATATGTTCTCTTCTGTCCAGAAGACATAAAAAGGTAATTTAAAGCCATGCCATCCTGGCAATATAAATTCAAGGTCTTTGCAGGATATTACAGAGGCCTTTTTTAATATCTGTGACAGCCGTTGGCATAAGCTATGTTATAAAAACATCTAACAATCAAGAGGAGGTATAAATCATGGCATACTATGCAAAATTAATTGGTGAAAAATGTTATCTCTCTCCCATAAATATGGAGGATGCAGAATTGTGGGCTATGTGGCACAATGATTTAGAGGTGGCCATATACAACGGCCATGAGGCATATACGCCTATCCCTGCAGACAAACAGAGAGAGATGATGGCAAACCTGATCCAGTATCAGGAACATGCCTTTAATATAATAGATTTAACAACTGATAGACCCATAGGTTACTGCCTTGTCTATGACATAAGCCACATAGACAGGACAGCACAGCTGTCCATGACAATAGGGGAAAAGGATTACTGGAACAAAGGATACGGATATGATGCCTTAAACCTCCTCCTTGACTATGCCTTCAATCTCCTTAACCTGAACAATATTATGGTAAGGGTATATTCATTCAATGAAAGGGCTTTGTCGTGTTACAAAAAGGCAGGGTTCAAGGAATTCGGCAGAAGGAGGCAGGCAAGGATAATAGGAAATAATATCTATGATATGGTCTTTATGGACATCCTTGCCAGTGAATATAAATCAGTGTATGTGGAGAGATTCCTGAGGTAGGGGTTTTTCAAATACCTCTGGATTCTATTAATTCTCGGACAATCTTATAGCAATCATTTATATGTTTATTTATAATGAGCTTCATGGCAGTAAAGCTTATAGTTACTGAAATTGCCTGACCTAATATGGGGACATATTTGGCTGCCTGTTTTGCAGTAATCCTTATACCCATTTTTTTGAGTAACTGGATTATAATCTCTTTTGTTATGTATTTACCCACCATGTCCGCCCCCCACTTCTTTATCAACTCATAGATGGCAATGGAGACATTAGGTTTATATTCGTCAATCTGGTCCTTTGAGAGCCCGAATTTTTCGCTTATGGCAGGTATTACCTTCATAAGAAGGGCAATATCAGTTGTCACATCAGCTAAGGGCACAGGCACCAGGGAAGCGCAAGAGGACATAACCGCCCTTTTGGTTGCCATGTGCCTGCACTCTTTTCTTATTGCATCGAGTTCTTCTATACTATTTGGTAACACGATCCATAATTATAGATGGTTTGTAGTTTTTTCTCAAGGATTCAAGGATCATATCAATGGCCTTTTCTTCAGGGATGCCCAGTTCATTAGCTATATCAATAAGGATGCTGACCTCTTTCTCTCTTATTTTATTGTCCCTTGCAATAAGGTCTGTCAGCATTGAGTATAGATATGATGTGTCTGATTTGTTTTGCTCCTTTATAAGGGACAGGCTGTTTTCAAATAAGTCACTTACTTTTCTGTTATCTATGGCATCTTTTATTATATCCCTCGGGTCTATGTGATACCAAGACAGTAGGTCAAGCAAGCACATGTTTTTATAGGCATCCCATCCATCCTCTGCGGTCATAATAAGATAGCCTGAGGAAAGTAGAAATTCAAACTCTGCATTTTCTATTTCGTTTTTTGGTCTAATTTGCAGTTTTTCAATGAGCTTAGATGTTTCATCTATAAGATTTGTATCTTCCATGTACTGTCTTTTCTCAATAAAATAGCTCCTTGTGGATGAGTTAAAGAATGTCTCAAGGGCTTTTGTCCTTACAGGCTGTGAAGGGTGATAATTCATTGCATATGTGTTATTCTGTCTTTTCAGTTCCTCTATTACCTTGCCCATCATCTTTATGTAGTGTTTTGTTGTGGTGTTCATCTTGTTCATGGTAAGGCCTGTCGAGATCTTAAAGTTTGCCCTTACTGCTGCATCAAAGTCATATACAACAAGTAGACCCAGTCTATCTGCAGACATCTGGGCAAGTTCAACCCAAAGCAGATACAGGTTGTATAAAAATCTATCTGAGATGTTATTATCCGGGGCAAAAATCATATCTATGACTCTACTTATTTCGTAATGATGGTATATTATATGGGCTAATTCATGACCTATTACAACTCTGAGTTCATCCATATCGAGGTTGTCAATCAGGCCTGATGTGAAGACAATAAAGTGGGGTTCATCGGTTTTGTAGTTATGGTAGGCATAGGCATTTAAAACCGGATTTATCTCCAGATAGAAGTCTAAAGGTAGATGTTCAAGTCCGAGGGATGCCACCACATCCATACAGGTATCGTATATGTGAGGACCAAAATTCTCGGAGATTTTGAGAAAATTACCATTCACAAAATTCAATAATGTGTCTTCTTTGGTGTTTTCTTTCTTGTAGATAATGGGGTTTATTACATCAACGCTTAAGGTATCTCTTAGATAATGGTATAATTCCCTTTCTTCCTTAATCCTTAATGCCTCTAATATTTCTTGAATGTCTTCGTTATTAGTTACAAAATTGCCTTTCACGGTATTTTGAACCTGTGTTAACATCCTACCCCCTTTTGTTTTTTTCTTGTTTTGGGAGACTGAAGTTTTCTTCTATCTTCATAAGCTCCCTCAGAAGCCTTGTTTTGCATCTCTTGAGGTTTTTTATCCTGGCTTTTATAACTTTTTTGTCTTTATTTTTTGAAAAAAGTGACGTATCTACCTCCTTATTTTGTTTTTTTATAATTTAATGAATTA
>JAKPKE010000146.1 GCA_029553855.1 Bacillota bacterium
AGTTTTCAAGGATCAAGGAAACGGCTTTGTGAAACAAAACGTTTCCAGCGTTACAAGGAGTGTAGCACAACTTGTTGTGCGGGCTCCGCAGTAACGGGCCTGTAGGGCCATTGTTCCATTTGCCGCTGCAGCACCACGTGCAGCAGTAACAGTTCATAGAACTTCTTACTGAAAACATCCGGAATGTTACAAGGAGTGTAGCACAACTTGTTGTGCGGGCTCCGCAGTAACGGGCCTGTAAGGCCATTGTCTGCGACCCCAAATCAGCCGCCGACTTTTATATACTACCACACCGCAAATCCATTGTCAACATAGATTTTTCTGGCTTTTCATGGTAATTTGCATCCTAACCTTTTTTGGTTCAGGAATTATACTTTATCATGTATATCGCCCGACGTCAAATGGGAATATATGCATATTTGATAAAGTGAAAAAGACTCCCTCAGTATAGAACAAAGGCGGCTTTGCCGCATTTGCCGCCCATGCGACTTTTCCGAATACAATGAGGAAATAATGGCGCGGGCACTCAAATCAAAGGTATTTATAGTATAGGAAAGTTATACTTTCCTATACTATAAAATACTTTAACGGGGGTCTTAATATTATAAACATTATTCTATTATATTATTAAATCAAGACTGATTTTTTCTAAAGAAGAACAGCTTATTGCTGTTCTTCTTCTTCATCGTTGGTTATTTTTGCTATTGACACTACACTTTCATTTTCGGGAACCTTCATTAATTTAACGCCTTGAGTGCTTCTTCCCATTTTTGATATTTCATTTACATTCATCCTGATAATTATGCCGGATAGATTTATTAACATTATTTCGTCATTTTCCTTAACAACCTTCATACCCACAACATTTCCGGTCTTATAGGTTATTCTTGAGGTTATTATCCCTTTTCCTCCTCTTGTCTGAACCCTATAATCTGATATCGATGTACGTTTACCATAGCCCTTTTCACTTATTACTGCCAGATCCGCACCTTCTTCAACTATATCCATTCCTATTACTTCATCATCAGAATTCAGCCTTATCCCTCTAACTCCGCGGGTGTTTCTTGCCATAGGTCTTACATCACTCTCGGGAAATCTTATTGACAGTCCGCTCTTTGTAACAGCTATAAGTTCCGTAGTGCCACGAGTAAGCTTAACTCCAATCAGTTCATCGTTATCAAAAAGATTTATGGCTGTGATGCCTATATTCCTTGAGGTATCGTAATGCTTCAGCTCAGTCTTCTTGACAGTACCTTGTTTTGTCATGAATATAAGGTATTTCCCATCATTAAAGTCCCTGATATGAATAACAGCATTAACCTTTTCATCTGCATCCAGCTGCAAAAGGTTTACCAGAGCTGTCCCTTTTGCCTGTCTTCCCGCTTCTGGAATCTCGTAAGTCTTTAACTTATACATTTTACCCTTATTGGTAAAGAACAGAATAAAATTATGAGTTGAAGTTATGAATAAATTTTCTACAAAATCCTCTTCCCTTGTTTGGAGCCCTGTTATTCCTCTGCCGCCTCTTCTTTGGCTTTTATATGTATCTGACGGGAGCCTCTTGATATAGCCAAAATGAGTAATTGTAACAGCTACTTCATGCTCTTCAATAAAATCCTCTTCATCAAATTCCTTTAATGATGCAGCATTTATTCTTGTTCTTCTTTTATCATTAAATTTCCTTTTTACCTCCAAAAGCTCATCCTTGACAACCATTAAAAGCTTTTGTTCATTGGCAAGAAGTGTCCTGTAATATTCAATATCCTTTATCAGTGAAAGGTATTCTTCATCAATCTTGGTTCTTTCCAGGCCCGTCAGACTTCTAAGCTTCATCTCCGCTATTGCTTCGGCCTGTAACTCTGAAAGCCCGAATCTGCTCATCATTCTTTGTTTAGCTTCAGCAACGTTCTTAGAGCTTCTAAGTATATTCACTATTTCATCAATATTATCAAGGGCTATTTTCAAGCCTTCCAAAATATGAGCCCGTGCTTCGGCTTTCTTTAGAAAATATTGGGTCCTCCTTGTCACAACATCCTTCTGATGACTGATGTAATGGGTAATTATGCTCTTCAGATCCAGAACTTTGGGTTGTCCGTTGACAAGTGCAATCATTATTATACTGAAAGTATCCTGCATTTGAGTGTGTTTAAAAAGCTGGTTCAATACAATATGGGAATTTGCATCCCTCTTAAGCTCTATTACTACCCTCATACCGTTTCTGTCGGATTCATCCCTTAAGTCTGAAATACCGTCTATTTTCTTTTCCTTTACAAGATCAGCTATTCTCTCTATCATTGCGGCCTTATTCACTTGGTACGGAATCTCGCTGACAATGATTCTCTGCCTGTTTCCGCTCATTTCTTCTATTTCTGCTTTAGCTCTGACAGTAATCCTTCCTCTTCCTGTAGCATAAGCCTTCTTTATCCCTTCTCTGCCCATTATTATTGCACCGGTAGGAAAATCAGGACCTTTGATATGTTTCATCATTTCCTCAAGTTCTATTTCAGGATCTTCAATGGCTGATACTACGCAGTCAATTACTTCCCCAAGGTTATGCGGGGGTATGGAAGTTGCCATACCTACCGCTATACCATTGCTTCCATTTACCAGCAGATTCGGAAAACGGGCCGGAAGAACATTTGGTTCTTTAAGACTCTCATCATAGTTCGGTGAAAAGTCCACTGTTTCTTTATCTATATCCCTTAAGAGCTCCACTGCTATTTTGGACATTCTGGATTCTGTATAACGCATTGCCGCAGCACTGTCTCCATCAATGGAACCGAAGTTTCCGTGGCCGTCAATCAGCATATACCTATATGAAAAATCCTGGGCCATTCTTACCATTGTGTCATAAACCGATGCATCACCGTGGGGATGGTATTTTCCCAAAACTTCACCTACTGTCGTTGCAGACTTTCTGTGAGGTTTATCGGGAGTAAATCCCAAATCATTCATTGCATATAAAATCCTTCTGTGGACCGGCTTCAAACCATCCCTTACATCAGGCAATGCACGCTGTACTATAACACTCATAGCATAGTCGATAAACGAATTTTTCATTTCATTTTCAATATTTACCGGTATTATTTTCTGATTCTCATAATCCAAATTAATTACCTCCAAAATTTATCCAAATATATATGACAATCGCTAGTTACTTCGAAGCCTAACCCTGACCCTCGTATCTAGTAACCAGTGTCTCGTATCTAATTATTTATATATCAAGATTCCTCACATATCTGGCGTTGTTTTCTATAAATTCCCTTCTTGGTTCAACCTTATCCCCCATTAGAACGGTAAATATTTCATCGGCTGCTATTGCATCTTCCATGGTAACCTGAAGCAATGTTCTGGTTTCGGGATTCATCGTAGTATCCCATAGCTGATCGGCATTCATTTCCCCAAGACCCTTATACCTCTGTATGTTTGTGCTTTCCTTACCTATTTGTTTGAACAGCTTTTCCAGTTCTTTATCATTATACGCATAATAGTCTTTGTTCTTTTTTCTGACTCTGTAAAGAGGGGGCTGCGCAATGTAAACACAACCAGCTTCAATAAGCGGAACCATATACCTATAAAAGAAGGTCAAAAGCAATGTTCTAATATGTGAACCGTCGACATCCGCATCGGTCATCATTATTATTTTGCCGTATCTCATTCTTTCAATGTTAAAATCATCGCTTATACCTGCGCCAAAAGCAGTTATCATTGCCCTGATCATCTCGCTGGACAGAATTTTATCCAATCGCGCTTTTTCAACATTTAATATTTTTCCCCTTAAGGGCAGTATTGCCTGAAACCTTCTATCCCTTCCCTGTTTCGCAGAGCCTCCCGCAGAATCACCCTCGACTATATATATTTCGCAAAGTTCCGGGTCCCTCTCGGAGCAATCTGCTAATTTTCCGGGAAGTGTGGTGTTTTCAAGGGCTGTCTTTCTTCTTGTAAGTTCCCTCGCCTTTTTTGCCGCATCCCTGGCCCTCGCTGCAATTAATGCTTTTTCTACAATAACCTTTGCTTCCGCTGGATTTTCTTCCATAAAGCCTTCCAAATTCTCTGTAACTATGCTGTCTACAATTCCCCTTACTTCTGGATTTCCAAGCTTCGTCTTGGTCTGTCCCTCAAATTGGGGATCGGTAAGTTTAATACTTATTACACAAGACATTCCTTCTCTGACATCTTCTCCAATAAGATTTGAGTCATTTTCTTTAATAAATTTATACTTTCTGCCATAATCATTTATAACTTTTGTAACTGCGGCCTTAAAACCAAGCATGTGGCTTCCGCCCTCTAATGTGCTAATATTATTTACAAAACTGAAAATACTCTCTGCATATCCATCGTTATACTGTATTGCTATCTCAACTTCAGTATCTTCCCTTTTGCTTTCAAAATAAATAGGTTCCTTATGCAGTACTTCCCTGTTCTTATTTAAATATTTTACAAAAGAGACTATCCCGCCTTCATATTGAAAGCTCTTTTCCGTTCCATCCCTCTCATCCTTAAGGGTAATCTTTATTCCTTTGTTAAGAAACGCAAGCTCCCTGAGCCTGTACTCCAAGGTTTCAAAACTGTATTCTGTCTCATCAAATACCTTGTCATCAGGCTTAAAGGATACCTTTGTTCCTGTTGTTCTTGTTGTTCCTATCTCTTTTAACTCAGTAGTGGGGTTACCCCTTTCATATTTTTGGTAAAAGACTTTTCCTTCTCTTTTTACTTCTACCTCCAGCCATTCGGATAAGGCATTTACTACAGATACACCAACTCCGTGCAATCCTCCCGAAACTTTGTAGCCTCCTCCCCCGAACTTGCTTCCTGCATGCAGCACTGTCAAAGCAACTTCCACAGCCGGTTTCCCAAGCTTGGGATGCATTCCTACCGGAAAGCCTCTTCCGTCATCTTCCACGCTGATTGAATTATCAGGATGTATTGTTATGTTTATATTTTTACAGGCACCCACAAGTGCTTCATCTATACTGTTATCAACAACCTCCCAAACCAAATGGTGAAGGCCCCTTGTTCCGGTACTGCCTATATACATTCCCGGCCTTTTCCTGACGGCCTCCAACCCTTCAAGCACCTGAATCTGTTCCGCTTCATATTTGTTATCGTAATTTTTTACTTCCAATTCTGCTCCCCCTTACTTCAGCGATATGTCATCTATAAATCCGGCTCTTTTATACAGTGTCACGGAAGAAATGGGAGACAAATAAATAATTGTCTTCTTGTCCTTTTCCGCTAATATAAAAGATTTTTCTTCATCCTCCGAAATTCTTCTCACAAAGCCTTCATCCTCTGCAGTCTTCAGGAATTCCTTTGTATAATCGGATTTATTGCTCGACTCAATATTCATTATTGAAATTATATCCTTTAGGGATATTACAACATCCCCTCCAAGATGTAGAAACATCGACTTGTCCTCCCTTGCAACCTAATAAAAAAACATTAATCGCACTATATTATTATAACCCTAAGCATGAAAAACTAAAAGCCTTATTCTTTTTCTACCGCTCCTTCTGCTACTCTATATATTGTTGAGCCGTCCAGCTTAAACTTTTCAATATGTTCAATATTAGTGCATGTAATAATTGTTTGTATTCTTCTAATAAATTCAACCAAGTATTTTTGCCTCTCTATATCAAGCTCGGAAAAGACATCATCAAGCAAAAGAACTGGTGATTCTCCGGTTTCTTCTTCTATGTATTTGAGTTCTGAAATTTTCAAAGAAAGCAGAGCGGTTCTTTGCTGACCCTGTGAGGAATATTTCTTAATTTCTTTACCGTTGATAAAAAACAATATATCGTCTCTATGTGGTCCTTTATGGGTTGCACCTCTTTTTAAATCAATCTTTATAGTTTTTTTCAACGCTTCCATAAAGTTTTCTTTAATCTTTTTTTCCAGATTGATATTATACTCTATGCTCGAATTGTATTTTAACCCCAATTTCTCTTTTTCTTTGGATATTGTTTTGTGTATGTCTTCTGACATGCAGCATATTCTATTAATAAATTCATGCCTGCATGTTATTATTTTTGTACCGAAATATGCCAACTGTTCATTCCATATATCTATTGTCTTAAGAATACTTGAGTTTATTTTTGCTTCAGCAAGGAGATTATTCCTCTGTTTCAAAGTTCTTAAATATTGAACCAGGTTATAATAATAGCCCGGTTTAACCTGGGATAATATTATATCCATGAACCTCCTTTTTTCAACGGGGCCGTTTTTAATTATTTTCATATGATCGGGAGAAAATATCACTGTATTAAGATTCCCAATCAGATCCCCTATTTTACATAATCTTGCTCCGTTTAATTTTATTTGTTTTTGAAGATTTCTATTTAAGTATACTTCTATACATTTCTCGTTGTCCTCTTTTTGGTAGTCTACTTTTATTTTTGAATCCTCATATTCCCACTTTATAAGGTCAGCATCCTTTTGTGCCCTATGGGATTTACCGGTAGATGCTATATATACCGACTCTATAATATTCGTTTTTCCTTGTGCGTTATTTCCATAAAATATATTTACCCCTTTGCACAATTCAATGTCAAGGTCTCTATAATTCCTGAAATTTTTTAGATTAATCTTTTTTATATACAATGTTAACACCTCAGCTATTAATTCCAATAGTGGTTTAACCCACAATTTTTGTAAAAATTTGATTAAAACCACCCTATGTAGGGTGGTTTTCCTGTCCTAACTGTCCTTTTTGAATCTTGCCGGAAGTACAAGATATAAGTAGTCCGTGTTATCAAAAGGTCTTATTATGCTTGGGCTTACATTTGTAGTAAAGTCCATTGTTATTTCTTCACTTTCTATTACTTTAAGAACATCCATAAGGTATGTTGCATTAAAAGCAATTTCTATATCGTTTCCTTCTTTTTGTATGCTTAGTTTCTCATGAACATTACCGCTCTGTGAGTTTGACATTATTGTCATAACGTCGTCGTTAATTTCAAGTCTTATCATATTATTGCTGGAATCCCTTGCAAATAACGCTGCTCTGTCACAAGCCTCCATTAATGAATTTGAAAAAACCTTTACTTTTATTTTATATTCCAAAGGTATTATCTGTTGATAGTTAATAAATTCCCCTTCCAGGAGCCTTGATACAATTACCGTATCCTCTAACCGGACCTGGATATGGTTTTTTGAAAAGAATACATTAACGTCTTCTTCTTTTTCACTTAGTATTTTTCCTATTTCAGAAAGGGTTTTTCCTGGAATAACAGCTTTAAATTTATTATCATTTATTATTGAATTCCATTTAACGGCCATTCGGAAACCATCCAAAGCCACCATGGTCAATTTATCATCAGAGATGTCAAAAAGTACTCCTGTAAGTATAGGCCTGGCCTCATCGGATGATACTGCAAATATTGTCTTTTTTATCATATCTTTCAAAACGTTTTGTTTGAGAGTAATACCTTTTTCCTTTCTTACTACCGGAAGTTCGGGATATTCATTACATGGAAGGGTAACAACCTCAAAATTCGACCCGTTGCTTTTTATACAAACCAAATTTCTTTCTGTTGTTTCTATTTCTATATCCGAATCCGGAAGTTTTCTTACTATTTCTCCTATTATCCTGGATAATAATACTACCTTTCCGGGTTCTATTACATCTGCATTTAATACCGTTTCTATTCCTATTTCAAGATCTGTAGCCGTCAGCCTGAGTTTACCGTTTTCTGCATCAAAAAGAATTCCCTGTAAGATAGGAAGTGTAGTTTTTGAGGGTACTGCTTTTTGTACTATATTTATACTTTCCAGCAGAATAGATTTTGAAGTTATTATTTTCATTGTGGATAACCTCCTGAAATATTTATTCAAGTATGCCCCTAGCGTACTTGCGCGCCGATTTCGTATCTTACGAAATCGTGTACTTCCGCCACTTATAAATTTGTTTTTTTCACAGGCTGTAGAAGCAAGGGTCATCTCTATTGATGATATAATAAAATATAATTATTTAAGTAGTAATAGTAGTAGGAGCTGTTAGTAAGTGCAAAAGCCTTGATACCGGTTGATAAAGAAAGAAAAAGCATGTTGATAAATTGTGAGTTATTAAAACATAATCTGTTAATAAAAAAAACAGTAAAAAAAGACATAAAGAACTATCAACATTTTATCAATAATATATCAACAGGGTAATAAACACTAATTTTCAATTTTACTTCTAAGCTCCTCCAAAATTGATTTTAATTGTGAATCTGTTTTTAAATCAGAGGATATTTTATCACAGGCATGTATAATTGTAGTGTGATCTCTGTCAAATTCCTCCCCTATTCTTGGCAATGAAAGATCTGTAAGCTCCCTGCAAAGGTACATTGCGATTTGTCTAGGCAGAACTATAGATTTATTTCTCTTTTTTGCATTGAAGTTCTCGATTTTCATATTATAATATTGTCCTACAATATCTTTTATAACATCAGGAGTAACAAGCTTTGGTTTAGTGTTTGACAATATGTCTTTTAGAGCTTCATTTGCAAGGTCTTCATTAATTTCACCATTTGTAAGGGAAGAGTAGGCTACAACCCTGATTAATGCTCCTTCAAGTTCACGGATATTGGAATGTATTTTTTTTGCTATAAGAAGCATTACACTATCCGAGATAGAAAGATTTTCTGATTTTGCCTTTTTCTTCAATATAGCAATTCTTGTTTCTAAATCGGGAGGTTGAATATCAGCTATCAATCCCTGTTCAAATCTGGATCTGAGCCTTTCTTCCAAAGTCCTTATTTCCTTGGGAGGCCTATCGCTTGATATAATAATTTGTTTATTAGCTTCATACAGGGAATTGAAAGTATGGAAAAACTCTTCCTGGGTACTTTCTTTGCCGGCAATGAATTGAATGTCATCTATCAAAAGCACATCTACATTTCTATATTTATTTCGAAATTCGTTGTTTCTGTCATCTCTTATTGAATTAATAAGCTCATTTGTAAAAGTTTCTGAAGAAATATAAACGACTCTTGTTTTATTATTTTGCTTCAATATGTAATGTCCAATTGCATGCATAAGATGCGTCTTGCCCAATCCAACGCCTCCATAAATAAAAAGAGGGTTGTACGCTTTTGCAGGTGATTCCGCTACGGCAACCGAGGCGGCATGCGCAAGGCGGTTGCTATTTCCTATGACGAAGGTTTCGAAGGTATACTTTGGATTCAGGGAAGAAAGAACCGATTCATCATTTTGGCTTGTTTCGGATCTTTCTTTCATTATTGAAGCATAATTATCCTCTGTGGGAATAACAAATCTTATTTCATAGTACTCGGAAGTAACCTGCTTTAATGCATTTTGTATCAATTTGCCATATCTTGCTTCAAGAATACCTTTTGTAAAGTCATCGGGGATGGAAAAAGTAATGAGGTTGTCCTTAACAGAAATAGGCTGTATTGCCTTAAGCCAAGTATTAAAGCTTACTTCAGTTAGTTCAACTTTTATTACGTTTAGTGTTTTTTCCCAGATTTCTGTTATTTGAGAATACATATTTTAGCCTCCTTGACTACCAGGATGGTTAATAACATTATATATTATATTATGAAGGCAGAATGTAATGGAATTTATGCGTTATATATACAGAAGTGGGGGGACATTCTTACGCCTCGCTACAATGAATAAAAATGTGTATAAAATGTTAATATAATTGTATAAAGGAAGAAAAAATATTAGTTATCAACAATAAAAAAATGTGTTGATCCACATACTATATATTTATCGCTAAACATTATGCACTGATTCATAAGCCGTGAAAAGACACACAAAACGATGCAAAATCAGGCCCGTTAAATAGGTTTGTAATTATAAATTTCTTTCACGGCATACCAAAACTTATTTGATTATTAACAATAAAAAAGAAATTAATACACAAAAATAGAATGTTATACACAAATTATGCACATCTGTTGACAATTTGGATTAAAAAATTAACTTGTACACAATTATACATTTATAATATCAAAAAAAACAGTCAAGTTCAATATAAAAAAGTTGCTAAATAATATTGAACTTGTTGATAATGCCCTATCCCCAATTAATATATAAAGGGGGAGACAAATATTATATTGACACATACTTACAATGTCTATATAATTTTAATAGTAAAGTGGTGAATTATGCTTTATCATACGCTCCTTACGATTCTTGATTAAATAGGAATGGAAGAACTATTTTTTCCGGTTTCGAATTTAATTTCAGTTAGGGAGACGTTTGATAAAAGTTTGATGTGTAAATTACTGAAAACGGAAGTTAGGGGGTGTTATTGTGTTAATGACATATCAACCGAAAAAGAGACAGAGAAAAAAGGTTCATGGTTTTAGAGAGAGGATGAGTACTGCTGCAGGTAGGGAGGTTCTCAGAAGAAGAAGAAGAAAAGGCAGAAAAAGACTGACAGTATAAGGCCGCTACTTGTGGCCTTTTCTGCATGAAGGGGTTTGAGGCAGCGAATGACAGCATTACAAAAGCTAAGGAAAAATTATGAATTTAAAAAAGTTTATAATGAAGGAAAGTATTATGTAGATAAATATGTTGTCATGTATATAATCAAGAATAATGCCGCTTTTAACAGGATAGGCTTTTCGGTAAGTAAAAAGATAGGCAATAGCGTTGTCAGAAACAAGATAAGAAGGCAGATGAAGGAGATATACAGGGGGTTTGCCAACAATACAAAATCAGGGCACGATATTGTTTTTACTGCCAGAGCGGGAATAGGGTCGGTCAATTTTTCTGTAATTGAGAATAGCATGATAACAATCTTGAAAAGGGCCAAGCTTCAAAAAAGCGAGGAATAAATGAAGAAATATTTCATTATTATGATAAAAGGATACCAAATGTTAATTTCCCCTTTATCAAGAGGAAAGTGCAGGTTTATACCCACTTGTTCAAATTATGCTATTGAAGCCATTGAAAGGCATGGGGTAATACGTGGGATGTTTCTGTCTGCAGGTAGAATACTAAGATGTAATCCGTTTAGCCCCGGTGGATATGATCCCGTACCGGAAAAGAAAGAAAAACTTTAGGTTTTAACATAAATAGAATGTTACAAAAAGAAGGGATATCCTCAAAATCTTTTTGCAAGGGGGAAATGACTTGTTAAGTTATATTGCCAGACCATTAGGTATGTTACTGAAAATAATCTTTGATTTTATCGGGGATTATGGATATTCGATTATCGTTTTTACAATAATCACTAAATTATTGCTTTTGCCTATTAATATCAAACAGACTGAATCCACTAAAAGGATGAACGAAATAAATCCCAAAATGAAGGAAATACAGGAAAAGTATAAGCATGACAAAGAAAAGATGAATCAGAAGCTGATAGAGCTGTACAAGGAGCATAATTACAATCCGGCTTCCGGTTGTTTGCCGTTAATTATACAAATGCCTATACTTCTTGCGTTGTTCTATGTAATAAGAGAACCGATCAAATATGTATTTTTGGATGCCGGCGTGTATGAGGGAATTGCAAAGAACTTCTGGTGGCTCGCCGACCTTGGTAAACCTGAGATGGCTACTACTGTAATAAGGGTTGCAGGTTTTGGGCTGCCCATCCTGTCAATATTATCAGCGGTGACCACATACTATCAGATGAAAATGGTAAGCCCCCAAAAATCAAAAACAGAAAAGGGCAAGTCAGATCAAGTACAGCAAACACAAAGCATGATGACCAATATTATGCCTATTATGTTTGGCATGATTACCATTAATGTACCTTCAGGCCTTGCATTGTATTGGGTAGTAGGTAATATATTTACTATTATTCAGCAGAGTTTTACGATGAAACCTCAGGCAGCAAGAAAGGAGGTATAATAAATAAATGATAATAGAAAAGACGGCAAAATCCATAGAAGAAGCTGTGCAAGCAGCTATTGCGGAATTAGGTACGGAAAAAGAAAATGTGAATATAGAAGTGTTGGAGCAGCCGGCTAAAGGGATATTCGGCATTATTGGTTCCAAATTAGCAAAAGTGAGGGTTACGCTTAAGGAAGAAAAGGCAGCTGCAAAAGTAAAAGAAGATAAAGCGGAGAATAAAGATATAAGAATCACTGATTTTACTTTAGAAAAGGAAAAAGCGAGAAAATTTTTGAGAGATGTTTTGGAAGCAATGGAAATAAAGGCCGAGATAAGAATTAAAGATAAGGATGAAAATCTGCTTATTAATCTTTCAGGTCCAAGAATAGGGGCCATAATAGGAAGAAGGGGTCAGACCCTTGATTCTCTTCAATATCTTGTAAGCCTGGTAGTGAATAAGGATAAAGAAAGGGATCGTTTTGTAAAGGTTATATTAGACACCGAAGACTATAGGAAGAAGAGAGAAGAAACACTGCAGAGACTTGCCAGGAGGCTGGCCGACAGGGTGCAAAAGACAGGCAAGAGGGTTGAACTTGAGCCTATGAATCCATATGAGAGAAGGATAATACATTCTACTCTTCAGGAATTTGAGGGTGTAACGACTTTTAGTGAAGGTGAAGAGCCCTACAGAAAAGTTATAATATCTCAAAAATGATTGATGCCGGCCTGGTAATTTATTACCAGGCTTTGTAATATGTTCAAGGAGGAAAAAGCCATGTCAGATGGTACAATAGCAGCGATAGCCACGGCACCTGGAGAAGCAGGAATCGGAATAGTAAGAATTAGCGGTGAAAAATCGATTCAAATATTGAAAAAAGTATTCAAACCGAAAAAGAATATTGATATAGAAGATATACCATCGAGGAAGGTAATATACGGGCATGCAATTGACAGAAATGGGGAAGTTCTCGATGAGGTACTTGTGATTATTATGAGAGGCCCTTATTCATACACGACAGAGGATATTGCAGAGATCCACTGTCATGGGGGTATTGTACCTGTGAGGAGGATAATGGAAGAAGTTCTGAGAAACGGTGCTGACATTGCCGGGCCGGGTGAATTTACAAAACGGGCTTTTCTTAATGGAAGAATTGATTTGGCACAAGCTGAAGCTGTTATTGATGTTATTACCTCAAAGACAGATATGGGACTTGATGCAGCATTAAACCAACTGAAAGGGGAATTATCCAAAGAAATTAAGGGAATTATGGATAAGCTTCTTTCCATGTTGGCTCACATAGAGGCTTCAATAGATTTCCCGGAACATGATGTAGAAGAGATTACTGTAAACAGGTTAAATGATATGCTTATTAGTGCGGGAGATGCTATTGAGGATTTGTTGGAATCTTTTGAAGAGGGTAAAATTATGAAAGATGGTCTGAGTACGGCAATAATAGGTCGTCCTAATGTCGGAAAATCCTCCCTGCTGAATTTACTGCTGAAGGAGAACAGGGCAATAGTAACCGAAATACCGGGAACAACAAGGGATATTATAGAGGAATACCTGAATGTTGGGGGGATACCAATAAGGTTAATTGATACTGCAGGTATCCGCGAATCTGTCGATATTGTGGAGAGGCTTGGCGTTGAAAGGACCAAAAGTGCGATTATTGACTCAGATCTGGTGATACTCGTATTGGATGCTTCTAATAAGCTGTCTGGGGATGACAATGATATAATTGATTTGATAAAATCAAAAAAAGTGATTGCGGTATTGAACAAAATAGATTTGGGGCTTGATATAGAAGATCAATATTTATATGATTTGTTTGGAGCCGATAATGTTATCAAAATGTCGGTAAAGAACAGAATGGGGCTGGATAAGCTGGAAGAAAGAATAAAAGGCCTGGTGTTTCATGGGAAGCTGAATGTAAGCAAAAATAATCTGGTTACCGGCATAAGACACAAGAGGCTGCTTGAAAAAGCATTGGAAAGTATTAAAGGAGCAGTTTTATCCATAGAAAATCAAATCCCTGTTGACTTAATATCGGTAGATATAAAAGAAGCATGGACCAGCCTTGGGGCGATAACAGGAGATACAGTCGGAGAAGATATTGTGAATGAGATATTCAGCAAATTTTGTATTGGCAAATAGGGGTGGAAATATGGAATATTTAGCAGGCGAATATGATATTGTGGTTATCGGGGCAGGGCACGCAGGAAGCGAGGCAGCGCTGGCATGCGCAAGAATGGGAATGAAGACATTAGTTACGGCGATGAACCTTGATAGTATCGCAATGCTGGCATGTAATCCTTCCATAGGGGGCCCGGCGAAAGGGAATCTCGTAAGGGAGATTGATGCATTAGGCGGGGAAATGGGTATAAATGTTGATGAAACAATGCTCCAAATAAGGATGCTCAATACAAAAAAAGGCCCGGCAGTAAGAGCTTTAAGGGCACAGCTTGACAAGAAACTATATCAGGGAAGAATGAAAAGGGTCATGGAGAACCAGGAAAATCTTGATATAAAACAAACAGAAATCGTCCGGATCATAGTAGAGGATAACCAGGTAAAAGGAGTTGTGACAAATCTTGGAGCAATATTTAGATGCAAATGTGTGATTTTGGCTACAGGAGTATACCTGAAGGGAAAGATAGTGATTGGAGAGGTAAGCTACAATGGAGGCCCCAACGGACTGTTCCCTGCAGCCAAGCTTTCTGATTGTCTTAAGGCTTTGGGGATAAAGCTTATGAGGTTTAAGACAGGGACACCGCCGCGAATTGACAGAAAGACCGTGGATTTCGGAAAGATGGCGGAACAACCCGGAGATTATGTTATTAACACATTCTCTTTTATGACAGGGGAAATAAAGGCAGATCAATTGTCATGTTACCTTACATATACAAATAATAGAACCCATGACATTATTCGAAAAAATCTTGACAGAGCTCCGCTTTATACGGGACAAATAGTTGGAGCGGGACCTCGCTATTGTCCGTCAATAGAGACAAAAATAGTAATGTTTCCAGATAAGGAAGAACATCAAATTTTTATAGAACCGGAGGGATCGAATACAAACGAGATGTATGTGCAGGGACTGTCCTCCAGTCTACCGGAAGATGTACAGATAAATGTGCTGCATAGTGTAAAGGGTCTGGAAAACTGCCATATGATGAGAACGGGCTATGCTATAGAATATGACTGTATCGATGCGACACAGCTTCAGTTGAGCCTGGAGCATAAGATAATATCAGGTTTGTTTTTCGCAGGTCAGATTAATGGCACTTCCGGCTATGAGGAAGCAGCCGCTCAAGGAATAATGGCAGGCATAAATGCGGTTTTGAAGCTTAAAGGTAAAGAACCATTAATTTTTGATAGATCAGAAGCATATATAGGTGTACTTATCGATGATCTCGTTACAAAAGGAACAAAGGAACCATACAGGATTATGACTTCAAGAGCGGAGTACAGGCTTATTCTAAGACAGGACAATGCCGATCTGAGACTCACCCAGAAAGGTTATGACATAGGTATGGTATCGGAAGAAAGGTATAAGAGGTTTATCATTAAGAAGGAAAATGTAGAAAGAGAAATAGACAGAATGAAGAAAAAGCATATTTCGATGACGGATAAAGTGAGAGAATACCTGGAAAAAGCCGGAAGCTCCGAGATAAAAGGGGGCATAAGTATCTATGAGCTTTTAAGAAGGCCGGAGATAGGATATTGTACTTTGAAGGAAATCGATGAAGATATGCCTGAATTGAACAGAGAGACAGCAGAAGAAATAGAAATAGAAGTAAAATATGAAGGATATATCAGAAAGCAGCTTCAACAAGCGGATCAATTCAAAAGACTGGAAAACAAGACAATACCTAAAGGAATTGATTTTGAAACAATCAGAGGACTTTCCCTTGAGGCCAGGCAAAAACTGAAGAATATAAATCCTAAGAATCTCGGACAGGCATCGAGAATTTCCGGCGTATCTCCGGCAGATGTGTCGGTGCTTATGATATACATTGAGCAACATAGAAGAAGTCGGGGGGGTGGAGATTCTGGAAAACAGGAAATCATTGATTGAGGGTTTAGTGGAATTGGGCGTGGATATATCGGAGGAAAGCCTGGAAAAGCTTATATTATTTAAAGATATTATGCTGGAGTGGAATAAAAGGATAAACCTTACAACAATAACCGAAGAGAAGGAAATAATAATAAAACATTTTCTGGATTCGGCAACTTGTCTGTGCACCGGATATATAAAAAGCGGTATGAGTATTATAGATGTAGGTTCCGGCGCAGGTTTTCCGGGAATTCCTGTAAAAATTTTAAAAAGCGGGATAAAAATGACTCTTCTTGATTCCCTGAACAAGAGAATCATTTATTTAAGCGAAGCAGTGAAAGCACTCAAATTGGAAAACACAAGCGCGGTTCATGCAAGGGCTGAAGAAGCAGGCAACAGCAAAACTCACAGGGAACTTTATGATATTGTATTGTCCAGGGCTGTGGCATCAATGAATGTTTTGTGCGAATACTGCCTGCCTTTTGCAAAGGTAGGGGGATTTTTTCTATGTCAGAAAGGGCCGGATATAAGGAAGGAAATAGGGGAAGCGGAAAAGTCCATCAAAATCATGGGTGGAGCAATAAAGGAAATAAAGCAATATAAGCTGCCTCAAAGCGATATCAAGCACAATATTATAGTAATTGAGAAAATTTCGGCAACTCCGACAAAATATCCCAGAAAACCTGGAAAACCGTCGGCAAGTCCGATAATTTAGTTAAAAAGATAAAATTTTGTAATAAAAAAAATGGCTAAAAGCTAGTAAAATCAATTGTTTATAGGCAGGAAGTCAGAAAGTTATGACGAATAGATTAATGTATCGGGGAGAAAAGTTGTCCCTGCCTTTATAAGGGAAGGAATAAACCCCCCGCCTCATTAGAAAATATGAGGTAAGGAGAGGAATGGAAATTGAAAGGCAATAAAGCAATAATCAATATACCGATTAATGATATAGCCCCAAGCCCATATCAGCCAAGAAAGGAATTTAACGGTTCATCCCTTGAGGACTTAGCC
The DNA here is from genome assembly GCA_029553855.1 of Bacillota bacterium. GTDB lineage: Bacteria > Bacillota > Clostridia > Lutisporales > Lutisporaceae > BRH-c25. The sequence goes on from JAKPKE010000146.1 coordinate 16,863, forward strand.
GCATCAATAAGGGAATATGGCATTCTTCAACCGATAAATGTAAGAAAAATAGGTGATGAAGGTTTTGAACTTGTTTCCGGAGAAAGGAGAGTAAGGGCATCAAAGCTTGCAGGCGAAAGCCATATACCGGCGGTAGTCATTGAGGTAGCCGAGCAAGATTCGGCTGTAATAGCACTGATTGAGAACCTGCAAAGGGAGGATCTGAATTTTATTGAGGAAGCAGAAGGCTATTTTAGTTTAATAAGCGATCATGGAATGACACAGGAAGAGCTTGCAAAGAAGGTAGGTAAAAAACAGTCTACTATAGCAAACAAGCTGAGGCTTTTAAAGCTGAACGATAATATTAAAAAAACAATACTGGAAAATGGACTGACAGAGAGACATGCAAGGGCACTTTTGAAGCTTCCGGACAGGATACAGCAGGAAAAGGCCTTGGTTAACATAATTAAGAAGTCCATGAATGTGAAAAAGTCCGAAGATTTGATAGAAAAGATGCTTGATGAAGCGGCAGCAGCGATGGAGGAGCCTAAAAAGAATAGAATAAAAGGAAAAATTAATTATAATATATATTTGAATACAATTAAAAATGCTTGCAAAGAAATTTTTAAAGCGGGCTGTCGAATTGAATATGCCCAGATTGATAAAGGCAATTTTATTGAAGTCAATATAAGAATACCGAAGAATGTATAGTATGGGGAACGCACCGAGTGCGTTCTTTTTGTTTATAGACAATGGTGCTTTAATATGTAGTGTCAGTCTGCATTAACATGCTTTGAGCTATAACTTCCCGCCCAGTATGAGAATTCCTATTGCAATAAATAATATACCGGCCACATTTTGAATATAGTGCGGGGGAATATACTTCGTTATATATGTTCCGGCAAAAACTCCGATAAAGGAGGAGCATATCAGTGCAAAGCTGGAGCCTATGAATACTGCCATTATAGAATTTGACTTTGCAGAAAGCAGCATAGTAGCAATTTGTGTTTTATCCCCAAGTTCTGCCAGTAGTATGAGAAAAAAGGTATAGAACACTGATTTTAGCATATTAACCCCCCTTGCTTCTGATGTATACAGGCTATTGGCTTTGGTACATCCTTTTATTTGTTTTTTCAATCTGATATAGTATATATATGGAATCAACTAATAATATTTATTCCAAATGTCTTTAATATATTATTAGTTTAGTGTATTGTTATTGTATAAATGTTGATGGAAATAAACTAAATTATTCTAAATATACAAGTACGATGAGAGGTGCATGCCATGTCTAAATCAATAGCTGTTTTTAATCAGAAGGGCGGTGTCGGGAAAACCACTACTGTTATTAACTTGTGTGCATGCCTGGCGGATAAAGGGAAAAAAGTACTTATGATTGATATTGATCCACAGGGCAATACTACAAGCGGTGTTGGAATTGATAAAACGGCACTGGAAAAAACAATATATGACATATTGATTAATAATGAAGACCCGAAGGATTGTATTATCGATACAAAAAGAAAAAATTTATTTATTATTCCATCAAGTGTTCAGTTGGCCGGAGCTGAAATTGAACTTACGGAGGTGCAAAAAAGAGAATTGAAGCTCAGGGAATGCATAGAAGGAATTAAATCCGATTTTGATTATGTATTCGTTGACTGTCCTCCATCCCTTGGGTTATTGTCAATAAACGCCCTATCTGCAGTAGACAGCGTATTGATACCTATTCAATGCGAGTATTACGCCCTGGAAGGCGTAGGCCAATTAATGAATACGATTAAGCTGGTTAAGAAAAGCCTTAATCCTGATTTGGATGTGGAAGGTGTAGTATTAAGCATGTTTGATGGAAGGACAAACCTTTCCATTCAGGTTGTAGACGAAGTAAAAAAGTACTTCAAGGGAAAGGTATACACGACCTTGATTCCCAGGAATGTGAGGCTTGCAGAAGCACCAAGCCATGGAATGTCAATTATTGAATATGATATAAAATCGAAGGGTGCGGAATCATATATGGATTTGGCTGATGAATTTATATATTTGAGCGAGGATGTGATATAAATGAAAAATAAAAGGGGGCTGGGAAAAGGACTTGGCGCATTAATACCTGAAAGTGAGAAAATAGATAAAAATTCTATAATTGAAATAAAGATTACGGATATTGAAGCGAATGAGATGCAGCCGCGAAAGGCCTTTGATGATAGCACGCTTGCAGAACTTTCCGAATCAATAAAAGAACATGGAGTGGTTCAGCCGATAATAGTGAGAAGGAGCGGGAACAGTTATCAGATAGTAGCGGGGGAACGGAGATGGAGGGCATCAAGGATGGCCGGAGAAAAGACTATCCCCGCAATAGTAAAAGAATGTAGCAACCTTGAAGTAATGGAACTCGCTCTAATAGAAAACCTGCAAAGGGAAGATTTAAACGCAATTGAGGAGGCTATGGCATATAAAGCTCTTATTGAAGAGTACAATATGACACAGGAAGAAATATCAAGAAAGATAGGAAAGAGCAGGCCGGTAATTGCAAATCATCTTAGGTTGCTTCAACTCCCACAGGAGATTAAGGATATGATTGCGGAGGGGAAAATTACCCAGGGACATGCAAGGGCTTTACTTGCAATAGCCGGAGAGAAAAGACAGATGGAAGTAGCGGAAAGAATAATAACCGGGCAATTGAACGTGAGGCAAGTTGAAAAATTAGCAAAAGAAACGAAGCCAAAAAAGAAAAAAGAAAAACAGCTGAATAATTACCAAATCGAAATAGACCAGCTGGAGGAAAGATTAAAAACAGCATTGGGCACAAAAGTAAAAATATATCATAAAAATAACAGAGGAATAATAGAAATAGAATATTATAGCAATGAAGAGTTTGATAGAATTCTCGAATTGTTAGAAAAAAATCAGACTGTTTAAATCACCTATAATCGATTATTTTGAACGGCACAATGGTTTAATATCAATTAGTTGATTAATTTGATGAAAGAAGAATAAAAGCGTGTAAAGGGGATTTGACAATGAAGCAATATATTTCAAGTTCCTTTGTGTCAGGAAGCGGCGGCGGAAATAAAGCAGCCGTGGTTTTTGATGACATGGGATTGTCCGAACAACAAATGTTGATGCTGGCAAAAAAGAATGGTTTTTCCGAGACGGCTTTTTTAGATTTTACTAAAAGTGAGTGTAACAAATACAAAATCAGATATTTTACACCGGAAAATGAAGTTGATATTTGCGGACACGCAGCCCTTGCTTCATTTTACATACTCAAGCAGCTTGGGTGTTTGAAAGAAAATATTGCCTTTCATCGTTCCAAAGCCGGAGAGCTGAAGGTACTTATAGAAAACGATGCTGTATTGATTCAAATGCAGAAGCCTGAAATTGTAATGGAAATTAGTAAAGGCTTGGTAATGAGAACAATTGATACAAATGAAGATGAAATAATTACAAATAGAAACGGAGCGATAGACGTTATTTCAACGGGACTCAGGGACATTATTCTGGAAGTGAGCGGAATAGAAACACTTAAGAGTATGAATGTGAGAAGAGAAAGCATGATAAAAATTTGCAGAGAATATAACCTTATAGGAATGCATGTTGTTTCACGTGAAACAATAGAACAGGATTCGGATTTTAGTTGCAGGAACTTTGCCCCAATAGTGGGAATAGATGAAGAAAGCGCAACAGGTACGTCCAATGCTTCATTATTGTATTATTGTATAAGGAACGATAATAACTTTGATTATGATAGAACATATAAGATTGAACAGGGATATTTCATGAATAGTCCGAGCAATATTTACGCAAAAGCAGATAAAGAAAGCGGCAGCATATATGTAGGCGGTATTGCAAGAATAGATAAGGAAGA
>JAKPKE010000176.1 GCA_029553855.1 Bacillota bacterium
ATGTATAGCGATTCACTTTTTGCACTAAATAGTTTATAATAGGCGGGCATTTAAAATACAAACTCATAAAAGGAGGACTAAAATGAATCCAAAGGCCATTAGAAAAATATGCTACGGTGTTTATATAATAGGCTCCAAAAAGGGCGATAAAATCAATGGACAGATAGCGAATACCGTCTTCCAGATTACATCAGACCCGCCAACGCTTGCAATAAGCATAAATAAACAGAATCTTACACACGAATTCATACTGGAGAGCAAGACATTCTCTGTCTCGATCCTGTCAAAAGAAGCCCCCATGTCCTTAATAGGCGCGTTTGGATTCAAGTCAGGCAGGGATATAGACAAGTTTAAAGACATTAAACACCGGATAGGCATAACAGGTTCACCGATTATCCTCGATTACACGATAGGCTATCTGGACTGCGAGGTTATCGCCATCACAGATGTGGGTACGCATACAATCTTCATAGGCAAAGTCATAGACGGACAGGAGTTGAGTGATGTCGAGCCCATGACCTATGACTATTACCACAAAATAAAGGGTGGTAAATCTCCAAAAACCGCACCCACATATATAAAGGAAGATGAAACCGAGGATAAACCCGCTTCTGTGTCAGGCAAATACAGATGCAAGGTATGTGGTTATGTCTATGACCCCGCAAGTGGGGACCCTGACTCAGGAATAAAACCAGGCACATCCTTCGAGGAACTGCCCGAAAGCTGGACATGTCCCATATGCGGTGTACCAAAAAGTGAGTTTGAAAAAGAAGCTTGATTAAAAAATAAAAAACGGAGGATTTTGTGGTACGTACCTTGCGAGAGACACAACTTACAGGAATAGGTCAACCAAGACGCGGAAAGGTGAGGGATATCTACGATTTAGGTGATAAGCTCCTAATAGTTGCAACGGACAGGATATCTGCTTTCGATGTAGTACTGCCTACGGGCATCCCCGACAAAGGCAAGGTGCTGACAAGGCTTTCCCTATATTGGTTTGAGCAGATGAACGATATAATAAAAAATCATCTTTTAGAGCATGACGTTGGAAGATACCCTGAGCCGCTAAGACAGCATAGTGAGTTTCTCGACGGAAGGAGCATGTTGGTTAAGAAGGCCAAGGTCGTACCTGTTGAATGCGTAGTAAGGGGATATCTTTCCGGCTCCGGTTGGAAGGATTATAAAGAAACGGGTAAAATCTGCGGTATTTTTCTTAAGCCTGGCCTTGTCGAAT
>JAKPKE010000188.1 GCA_029553855.1 Bacillota bacterium
GGCTTAAAGGAAACAGAATCCATATTATTGGAGCCATATTATACATTTCGTCTGGAGATTCCTGAAAATACTGTAGGAAGGGCTATGGCTGACATCGAAAGGATGTGCGGCACATACAGGATCTTGCGGGGGAATGGTGAAACCATAGTCCTTGATGGAAGTGCTCCTGTTGTTAACATGAGAAACTACCAGAAAGAAGTAACTGCCTACACCAAAGGTCAAGGAAGGCTGTTCTGCAGCCTCAAAGGTTACGAACCCTGTCACAATGCCGGAGAGATTATAGCAAATATCGGATACGATTCGGAAAGCGATCTGGAAAATCCGACAGGCTCCGTATTTTGTACACACGGGGCCGGATTCCCTGTGCCATGGGACAGGGTAAAGGAATATATGCATGTTGAAAGCTGTTTCCGGGGGAAAAGCGACTTGCCGGAGGAAACAGCCAAAGGGCGCGGGTTGCTCCCGGAAAACCGGTGGATAAGCTTGGAAGAGATTGACCGAATAATCAATAGAACCTACTATGGAAACCAAGGGAAAAAGTCCGGTTGGAAAAGAAATAGAACAGCCCGGGAAAGCCATTATGAACGTGAAGCTTATATAAGCAGGGAGGCAGAAACCAAAGAAGATTACCTACTTGTCGACGGATACAATGTCATTCATGCCTGGCCGGAGCTGAAAGAGCTTGCAGATATAAATATTGAAAGTGCCAGAATGAAGCTGTTGGACTCCCTCAGCAATTATCAGTGGATCAGAAAATGCAAGATTATTGTTGTATTCGATGCCTACCGTGTACAGGGGCATTATGAGGAGATGGCAGATTACCATAACATCCATGTAGTTTATACCAGAGAGGCACAGACGGCTGATGAATACATTGAAAAGTTCGCCCATGACAATAAGAAAAAATATAATATAGCGGTTGCGACATCTGACGGTTTGCAGCAGATCATTGTGAGAGGAGCAGGGTGTTCTCTGCTATCTGCAAGGGAATTGAAAGCTGAAATCAAAACAGCCTGTGAGAAGATAAGGAAAGAATACCTGGAAATAACAGGGAGGGGCAGCAGCAGCCTGATAGATGCTCTGTCCCCGGAAGCGAAACAGCGGATGGAAGAAATGATAAAGCGGCATTAATTTTTCTATAAAATATTTCTGCGTTGCAATTGCAACATACTTTTTGTCTTAATGATAATAAAATTAAGATATAAAATCAATGCAATCGGGGCGGCCATAATAAAGGTGTTGCTTCGAAAACTGAGAAATAAAGGAGGAAAAAGCAATGAGCATGTTTTGTTATCAGTGTCAGGAAACGGCGGGAGGAAAAGGCTGTACAGTACGAGGCGTATGCGGCAAAAGCGAGGAGGTTGCTAAGCTTCAGGACCTTTTGATTTATACCCTTAAGGGTATTTCAGAGATCGTAGTCAAAGGGAAAATTGACATAAGCAAGCTCGGCGATATAAATTATGAAGTGCTGAGCAGCCTGTTTATGACAATTACCAATGCAAACTTTGATAACGGTTCAATTGAAAAGCAGATCAATAAAATGATTGGTATAAGAGAAGAGCTTGGGAAGTCCGTCGATCTGAAGGATTTGCACGATGCAGCATCCTTCATTGTAAATTCCAGAGAGTCAATGCTGGAAAAAGCCGCCTCTATCGGTGTATTAGCAACCACCAATGAGGATGTGCGTTCACTTCGCGAGATGATTACCTATGGTATTAAAGGGATGGCGGCTTATGCTGAACACGCAAAAAATATAGGAAAAGAAAACTTTGAAATAAATGCCTTTATTTATGAAGCTTTAGCAGCAACATTGGACGATTCGCTTTCCGCTGAGGACCTTGTGGCACTGACGATGAAAACCGGTGAATACGGCGTTAAGGCTATGGCGCTTTTGGATGAAGCCAACACCTCAAGATTTGGGAATCCCGAAATGACGGAAGTAAATATCGGTGTCAGGAAAAACCCCGCAATCCTGATTTCCGGCCACGATATGACAGATCTTGAGCAGCTGCTGGAACAGACCAAAGGCACAGGCGTAGATGTATACACCCACAGCGAGATGCTGCCTGCCCATTATTATCCCGAATTTAAGAAATATGACAATTTTGCGGGCAACTATGGAAACGCCTGGTGGAAACAGGTTGGGGAATTTGAAACCTTCCACGGACCCATACTTTTCACCACCAACTGTATTGTTCCTCCTAAAAGCGAAGAGGTAAGAAGCAGGATATTTACTACCGGTTCCACCGGCTTCCCCGGCTGCAGGCATATTGCGGCCGATAAAAACGGCAAAAAAGATTTTTCCGAAATTATTGCCCTTGCCAAGACTCTTCCCTCTCCGGAAGAAATTGAAACAGGCAGTATTATCGGAGGTTTTGCCCATAATCAGGTTATGGCTCTGGCAGACAAGGTTGTGGAAGCTGTCAAATCCGGAGCAATCAGAAAATTCTTTGTCATGGCAGGCTGCGACGGGCGTATGAAATCAAGAGGGTACTATACTGAGTTTGCCGAAAAGCTGCCCAAGGACACAGTTATTCTCACTGCCGGATGTGCAAAATACCGCTATAACAAGCTGAATCTGGGCGATATAGGAGGGATACCGAGAGTTCTGGACGCCGGACAGTGCAACGACTCCTATTCTTTGGCGGTAATTGCCTTGAAACTTAAGGAGGTATTCGGCCTTGAGGATATCAACAAGCTGCCCATTGCTTTCAATATTGCCTGGTATGAGCAGAAGGCCGTAATAGTGCTTCTTGCGCTGCTGTACTTAGGTGTAAAGAACATCCATCTGGGTCCGACGCTTCCTGGCTTCCTGTCCCCCAATGTGGCAAAGGTCCTTTTTGAGAAATTCGGAATAGCCGGCATCGGGACAGTTGATGATGATATTGAACTGTTTATGAACGCATAAAGCAAGAGGATAAGTGCCAGACACCGAACTTATCCACTTATTGACATAGAATAGTCCTTTTGGTAATATTAGGATAAACATATTACCGGGAGGACTTTTCTTATGGGGAGACCGTGGAGGGAAGAGTACAAGGGTGGAATATATCATGTAATAGCAAGAGGGAATAATAAAGAATATATATTTATTGAAAGTATAGATAAAGGATACTTGATAAAGCAGCTGAAAGAATGCAGTATTTCTATGGGATACAGGGTATATGGATATGTATTGATGGACAACCATTACCATATGATAATACAGACTTTGGATAAGAAACTGCAGGAGATAATGCACCAGATAAATAATAAATACAGTAAGTATTTCAATGGTAAGTACAAAAGAATAGGGCACGTATTTCAAGGAAGGTATAAGGCCGTACTTGTACAGGATGAAAGGTACATGCTGAAGCTTTTAAGATATGTGCATCAGAACCCGGTAAGGGCAGGAATCTGCAAGAAGGTTGAAGACTATAAATGGAGCAGTGATATATATTATCGGAAGAACATCAAAGGCATTGTGAATACCGGAGTAGTATACGAAATGATAGATAAGAATATAGATAGTGCAATAGACAAATATAAAGAATTTATGGATGAATTGGAAGTAGAGAATTATAGCAAGTTGGGTGCAATAGGAGATGAATCATATAGAATCATGTGTTTGAGCCGCAGGGAAGAAAAGCAGAGAAAGGGATTGGATGAAATACTTGCTGAAACGGGAGTATCGACAGAAAATTATAATCTGATAAAATCAGGGTCGAGGAAAAGAAGATTAACGAAATATAAGATACAATTCATACAAGCAGCGATACGGGAGCGATATACATATAGCGAGATAGGCAGATTCATAGGGATGACAGATAGCGGCATAAATAATATCATTGAACGGTGGGAAAAGGCGACAATAAGTGGATAAATTTGGTGCCTGGCACCATACCCATTTATTTCACATCATCCTTGCCTTTCTTCTGTTCGGGTTCAGCCGATTCAGGCACATTAACACCATGGATTTTCTTTTGACGAATTTTTTCCAGTCTGGCTTCATCCTTCTTTTTTTCTTTCCATATATTTTTCATAGCATTCTTTGGCATGTTATCCCTTCCTTTCAAGCGACGGATTGATAAAACCCCATTGAAATTTAAAAGAATATTTTCACTTTCCATTATAGTCCGGTTTTGTTAACATGGCAAATAAATCTGATAATCTGCAGAGTGACACTATTACGTTCACCGGTTAGGCCAGATTAAGGAGCTGGGCATTTTGTCAAACATTCAAATCTACATTCCATCTGCAGGGATCGAGGGAGCATAGCTGACATCCTGGCCCTTCCAGGCAGAAATTGGCGAAAAAAACGCGAGGCAAGGGGACGGCTATTCTTGCCTTTGATCGGATATTATATTCATATGCTAAATTAATGTAGTATAATATTCCTAAAGGTGATCCGGCTATGCCAAGGAAGAGGAGGTTGTTCATGAATATTGCGGTTGTTGCCGACGGCAAGTCTATAGAGAGCATGGTGTCGGAGGAATTTGTTTTATGCAATTATTTGCTGATAGTGAATATGGATAATATGGAGTTTGACACTTTGGAAAACAAAGGGGATCTTTACGGGGAAACTCTGGCGAATATAATTGTAGAGAATGACTGTGAGGCTGTCATTACCGGGAAATTGACGAAGCAGGCCTTTGATATCATAGCGGATAACAATGTGACAAGATACGACGGTCGGGGTTACTCCGTAGGAGAAGCGTTAGTTTTGATGAACAGATATGCATTAAGGCTGATCAGAAATATTGAAGGCACGGATTATTGCCTCAATTAGCAAGGGGGAGAGATCTCACATTTTGCAAAGATAGGGAGTGATAAAATGAGCAGAGTATTAATTGTTGTCGATATGCAGAATGATTTCGTTGACGGTGCTCTGGGCACAAAAGAAGCCGGAGCAATAGTAAAAAGGGTGGTTAAAAAAATATCCGGATATGATGGTATTGTAATATTTACAAGGGATACTCACGACGAGGCTTACCTGAAAACTCAGGAAGGGCGCAATCTGCCCGTGGTGCATTGCATAGAGGGTACTTTCGGCTGGGAGCTGAAGGAGGATATAAAGAAGCTTGCAGAGAATAACAACTGCAAAGTGTTTGATAAGAACACCTTTGGTTCAAAGGAACTGGCGGAATACCTTCAGGAGCTGTCTAAGGTAGAGGCTATTGAAGAAATCGAGTTGGTTGGGCTGTGTACAGATATATGCGTTATTTCCAATGCCCTGACAATAAAAGCCTTCCTGCCTGAAGTCAGAATAAAGGTTGATGCTACCTGCTGTGCGGGAGTTACCCCCGAGAGCCATAACAACGCCCTTGAGGCAATGAAGGTATGCCAGATAGATATACAATGACTTCAGCCGAAGCAAGAGGGACGGCAGACTGCGTAATAAATCTAAGAATTGGTTAACATAATGAAATTAAAGTATGATATAATTCACTTTTTCTGACACGAGGTTTAGATTCGGTTAAAACGGAGGCCTCTTTAGCCATTTTAGCCTATGATATGAAAAGAGTAATGAATATCATAGGAATAAATACGCAGTCTTTCGTCCTCTTTGCTTATCGTTGTTTTATTGACTTGGCTGATAAAGCGGCTCCGATTGCTCCGGCATACCTGCCGTTCTGATTTGACACTACTCTGGAGCCCAACTTGTCAGATAATGATTCTATTATATAATCGCTTTCGCAAAGCCCTCCGGTAAGATAGAATCGGGTATCGGGATCAGAAAGCTTGCCGCATAATGATTTTACCTTGTTGGTGATGGACTCTACTATCCCGTAAGCGATATCTTCCTTTGAGTGTCCGCTTCCGATAAGGCTTACAACCTCTGATTCAGCAAAAACAGTGCACATAGAGCTGATGCTGATACCTGAGCCTGCGCTTGCCAGGTTGAAGAGCTCTGAAAGTCCAACACCCAGTGTGTTCGCCATGACTTCCAGGAAGCGCCCTGTTCCGGCAGAACACTTGTCATTCATAATAAAGTTGATTACCTGACACTTTGAAATGTTTATAATTTTTGTGTCCTGGCCTCCAATATCAATGACTGTACAAGCACCGTCCCCGTATATAAAGGCTGCCCCTTTTCCATGGCAGGTTATTTCGGTAATGGTCTTGTCGGCATAAGGGACTGAAATACGTCCGTAGCCTGTGGCCACAAATTTACTGCAGGCAGCATCGATGCCGGCTTCAGCAAGCTCTTTTTTTATCTTCTCAGCAGTATCAACACTGCTCCAGCCTGTAGGCATAATACTCCTGTAAACAACATCATTATTATCGTTTAGTACGACAGCTTTTGCAGAGGTTGAACCAATATCAATACCTGTATAGTACAATTCAATCTCCTGCCTTTCCTGGGTTTTATTATACATTAAATAGCCAGCTTCGGTTATTGAATTTTACTATTAAGGAATCATAATCTATAAAATATATCTATAACTGTTTGAATTGGCAGTTACTGAAATGAGCATAGAGTCATTATTTTATCAGTTCTGCAAGGTTGATGCAGATACGGATAAGTGCTGTGACCAAGCTTTTATGAACCAACTTTATATATGGGAGTATGACAGCAGGGAGTACGGGATCAGGATAGAAATATTCCCTTGCAATTAACAAATTTCATTTAGCGGCTGATTTGGATTGAAAAATCCTGAGTCAGCCGCTTTACTCTATTATATAGTTTTATTGCACAGGTCTGTATTTTATTCAACTTGCATTGACAACTTGAATGATAATTGCTGCAATGGACATTGTTCATTTTGGAATTACTGCATTTAATAGAACTCTAACTTCCAGAGAATCTATACTTTCTGCTTCTTTGGAGTATGTCGCAGCTTGAATTATAGAAAGCGTTAATAATTGTAAGAAATGGTATAGATAATTTGAATTTCCAATTATTCTATATAAAAGATATAATTACTATGGTTTGTTTTTGATGATTAATCAATATAGTTGGAGGTACTCATGTTTGATAAAAACTATTTAGATAGGATTGAACAGCGTGTTTTTGCTGAAGGACTGGCCTTGCATGAAAAAGGGAATAAGATCGTAGGTGTTTATTGCGCTTTTACTCCAAAGGAAATTATTGCAGCTTCCGGGGCAATACCCGTGGCTCTTTGTGCAGGAGATCAGAAACCGATAGAGGCCGGCGAAAAGCATCTTCCAAGGAATTTGTGTCCCTTGATTAAAGCGAGCTATGGATTTGCATTGACCGATACGTGCCCATACTTGCATTACTGTGATTTCTTACTTGCTGATGCTACCTGCGACGGTAAGAAAAAAATGTTTGAGCTTTTGGGAAGAATAAAGTGGCTGCACCTTATGCAGCTTCCGCAGACATCTGGAACAAGAGAAAGCTATGAATACTGGCTTGGTGAGCTATATAAAATAAAAGCCATTATTGAGGAAAAGACAGGGGTAGAAATAACAGATTCTGCACTTAGGAAACAGATTAAATTGTACAATAAGATGCGCAAAACGATTAATAAAGTATTCTCATTGAATAAAGGAGAGTATCCGCTTTTGTACGGATATGAGCTGGATAATATAACAGGCTACAATGGTTTTGAGGTAAATCTTCAAAAAAGAGTATCGGAAATGGAAGAGGTAATAGAAATTGTAGGGAAAAGAGCTTATGACAGCAGCTTCATAGATTCGGTGAAAAACAAGACGAGAATCCTTGTTACAGGTTGTCCTACAACAAATAAGAAGGTATTGGAGCTTATTGAGAGCAGTGATGCGATAGTTGTTGCAATGGAAAACTGCGGAGGCTTAAAGACAGCAGGAGATCTTGTTGATGAAACAAAAGAACCTATGGAGGCATTGGCAGAGACCTATCTAAGTGTAGCTTGCCCATGCATGACTCCCAACACAAAAAGACTGGATATTATAGGCAAAATAATTGATGAATACCGGATAGATGGTGTAGTTGAGCTTGTTTGGCAGGGCTGCCATACCTATAATATTGAAGCTTTTCAGATAAAAGAATTTGTGACAGGCAAATGCAATAGGCCATATATTCAGATAGAAACTGATTATTCGGAAAATGACAGAGAACAGATAAGGGTGAGGATAGAGGCATTTATTGAAATGCTCTCATAGTAATATCCCAAACTTTTTGCTTAGATAAAATAATCTAAGGAATAAATAATAATCCAAAAATGAAAGGGGAAAGAAAATTGAAAAGAATCATTTCATTAATCTTAGCTGCAATTATCATGTTATCATTTACAGCATGTGCTAAACCGGCAGAACCCACAGCGGCTGAAGCACCTGAGGCATCAGCCCAGGAAGAGAAAAAGACGGAGGAGTATCATATTGCGATAATAACACCTACACTATCTACAAGTGAAGATGAGTTTAGGGGCGGAGCGGCTATGGCGGTAAAATACTCTGGTATGGTAAAGCATATTACACTGCCTGAAAACTTCGAGACAGAGCTTGAGACCTGTATAAGCACTGTAGTATCACAATCAGATGATCCTCTTATGAAAGCCATTATTGTAGCATCAGGTCAATCAGGTTTGATTCCGGCTTTCCAGCAAATAAAAGAAAAAAGGCCTGATATTCTTACAATAACAGCTCCTATATTTGATGATCCTGTGATGATGTCAAAGTATATAGATTTGAATCTGGATACAGATTGGGTTCAAAGAGGTATAACAATACCCACAAAAGCGAAAGAAATGGGAGCAAAGACTTTTATACACTATTCTTTCCCGACTCATCTGGCAAAGCCACTTATTGCTAAGCGTAAGGATATGATGAAGGAAACATGCGAAAAGCTTGGAATGAAGTGGGTTGAAGTAGTGACTCCGGATCCGCAGACAGGATCAGGACCTGCAGCTATGCAGCAGTTTTTGAGAGAAGACTTGCCGAGACAAGTAGCTGAATACGGCAAGGATACTGAAATATTCGGCACGAATTGTCCTATGTATGATGTAATAATCGATGAAGCCCTAAAGCTTGGTTTTATAGTAGCTGAACAATGCTGCCCCACACCTACTCAGGCATTCCCTCAGGTTCTGGGTCTTGAGATCTCGGCAGAGGATTCCACTAACTATGATAAAATAAACGATATGATAAGAGAAAAGGTGAAGGAAAAGGGAATGACGGGCAGACTATCAGGCTGGCCTGTACCGGTAACGATCTTCCTTCCTGAATATTCAGTAGAGGTTGCCAAAAAGGCAATAGAAGATAAGGATTTTAATGTAAAGGATACAAAGACTCTTGAAGCTTATGCAAAGGAAACTATGGGCTGCGGAGTCACCTTCAGGGCATTGGAGCCTGAAATGGACAATTACTATGTGATGATAATGGAGTCAATATACTATTAATGTTAGTCGGAGGCTTAAGAGGCTTGAGTCCTCTTAAGCCTCATTTTTTATTTTCCTGTATTGGAGGGATATTGGGATGAGTGAATTTGTTATGCAAATAGAAGAATTGAACAAATGTTTTGGTGCATTGAAGGCCCTGGATAACGTAAGCATCTCTATAAAAAAAGGTGAAATACACGGACTGATTGGAGCAAACGGGTCGGGTAAAAGCACTTTAATGAATGTACTTTTTGGGAATTCAGTGATACGGGAGAGCGGCGGGTATTCCGGAGAGATAATGATTGACGGGCAAAAAGTAGAAATAAAAACAACAAAAGATGCTGTGAAATACGGTATAGGAATGATACACCAGGAGTTTGCGCTTATACCTGATATGACAATAACAGAAAACATCAAACTCTCCAGAGAAAATACCAAACCAATGCATAAAAAATTTTTTGGTGAAAACTTATCTTGTATCGACAAGGAAAAGGATCGTTCTGATGCAGTGAGGGCATTGAAGCGCCTTGGATTTACTGTTGATACTGAGCTGCGTGCAGGTATACTATCCACCAATACGAAGCAGTTTGTTGAAATCGCAAGAGAGGTGGACAAAAAGGGGCTTAAACTTCTTTTTTTGGATGAGCCTACAGCAGTGTTGAATAAGTCTGATTCCCCAAAGCTTCTTGAAATATTAAAAGAGCTTTCTTCAGAAGGCACTGCCATACTTTTTGTCAGCCACAGACTGGACGAGGTCTGTGCATTATGTGACAGGATCACAGTATTGAGAGACGGAGCTGTTGCATCCTGCTACAGCAGGGAGGAATTTTCGGTAAAGACACTTGCCAGGGATATGGTTGGTTATGATGTGCAAAAGACTGTGAGCGAAAGGAAGTTCATCCCGAATGATATCCTTATGTCCTTTAAAGACTTCTGTGTTGATATGCCGGGGGAAGAAATAAGAGGAGTAAATTTTGATATCTATAAAGGAGAAATAGTAGGAGTTACAAGCTTATCGGGTCATGGAAAGCTTGCGCTTGGTTACGGTGTAATGGGGTTTTATAAGACATCAGGCGAAGTTTTTTACAAGAACAAACCTTTAGTGGTAGAGGATATCCGCGGAACAATAAATAGAGGTATTTATTATCTTCCTGATGACAGAAGAGGCTCAGGACTTTTATTAGAGCATACCGTTGCAGAAAATATCGTGTTTTCGGGCTTTCATATAAAAAATATGTTTTCAAAGGGATTAACGAAAACCCTTGGATTCTTTGACAAAAGGAAGGGGCTCAGTCACATAGAGAGCTTCATTAAAAGGTTCGAAATAAAATGCAGCAGTCCAAGTCAAAAAGTCATTGAGCTTAGCGGAGGGAATCAGCAAAAGGTTTGCATTTCAAGAGCACTGACTATGAAACCCGATATCCTTTTTGTATCTGAACCTACAAGAGGAGTGGATATTGGTGCAAAGGAAAAAATCCTTGATATGCTTGTAGAAATAAACCGGAAATATGGTACTACATTGGTGATTGCCTCAAGTGAATTAGATGAATTAATGCGGATATGCGGCAGGATTGTGGTATTTTTCGAAGGAAAGTTGTTCAGAATACTTCGTTCCGATGAAGATGAAATTGAATTTGCACTTGCAATATCAGGAGAAAAATATGAAAACTAAATGGTCACAAATTATTATTGCAGGCTTCCTGTTTTTTTTATTCGTATTGGCGTTCATTTTAGATATGGACATTTTGAAGATTCTTAATATATCCTTTGTAAAGTTTGCGATGAACGGAGTCTTGGTGTTATCGCTGATACCGATGATAAATACAGGAATAGGCATGAATTTTGGACTTCCTGTAGGCATAGTATCAGGGCTTATAGGCATGTGTATTATTGTGAATATGAGGCTGACAGGGATTTTCGGCTTCATTTCGGCTTGTGCTGTTACAACTCCTATTGCTGTAGTTTTTGGATATATATATGGAATTATTCTGAACAGGGTTAAGGGAAGAGAGGATATTGCCGCAATTTTCATAGGGTTTTCATTTATACCTCTTATGAACTACTTTTGGACTTTGGTGCCCTTTACAAACAGGCAGATGCTTTATCCTATAGGAGGGGTGGGGCTAAGGCCCAAAATAGGGTTGGCTCCATACTTTGAAAAGATTCTGGATAATTTCTGTGTGTTGGATATAGGAGGGCTTTCGATACCTCTGGGACTATTGGGGTCTTATGCAATATTATGTATCGGCATTTCCCTGCTTTTCAAAGTTAAGCTTGGGAAAGCTATGATTGCAGTTGGTGAGAACGAGAATTTTTCCAGACTCTCCGGGATTGACATAAAAAAGGTCAGGCATACTGCGGTAATAATATCAAATGTCATTGCGGGAATAGGGATTTGTGTATATGCCCAGTCCTATGGCTTCCTGGAGCTGTATGACTCTCCGCTCTCACTTACTTTTCCCACTGTTTCTGCAATACTTATTGGGGGCTCAACGGGAAAAAGAAGCACGATTTTTGAAGCTATATTAGGTACATACCTGTATCAGACTATTTATTTGCTTTCAGTGCCGATAGCAAATACATTGCTTCTGCCTCAGTTGTCAGAAATACTCAGGATGCTTGTTACTAACTCCATCATACTATATGCATTACTGAAGCAGCAGAGGAGGAAAGCAGGATTATGATAAAAGAACGGATACAGGAATATATTGTACCACTGGTGTTTTCCGTATTGTGCATTTTATGCTTCATTTTTGCTGGGGTAAGCTCCACATTCTTACTGAACCAATTGTTATTAAGGTTTGTGAGAAACGGAATAATGGTGCTTGCATTAATTATACCCATAGTCGGAGGAATGGGCCTGAATTTTGCTGTTGTAGTAGGTGCAATGGCTGCGCAAATGGCGTACTTGTTTGTGCTTAATATGCAGCTGTATAATATTGCGGGTTTTTTGCTGGTAATTATAATATCGGTTGTATTGTCGGCTGCTTTCGGGATTCTTATTGGGAAGGCGCTGAATATAGTTAAGGGAAGGGAAATGATAACCTCTATTATCATTGGATTCCTGGCAAACTATATCTATCAGCTGATTTTTATGGTGGGTTTCGGAACTGTGATACCTGTGCACAATAAGGAAATGGTATTGGCAAGTGGTATAGGAGTCAACAATATGGTGGATCTGGCTCCTTTTAAAAGCGGTTCTGACAAGTTGTTTCAGATATCTGCTGGAAGTATTGATATACCCGTGCTTATGATTCTTACAGTACTTGTATTTGCATACCTCATATGCTATATATTAAACACTAAGCTAGGTCAAAAAATCAGAGCTGTAGGAATGAGCATGGAAAAATCTGCAGCATTGGGAGTAA
>JAKPKE010000111.1 GCA_029553855.1 Bacillota bacterium
CCGAGGGAGATACGGCATACACCTCCCCTACGGGAATATCCTGGTTATATTGCTCTACTTTTTCCGGGATAAGCCCGGCATTTATTATGATATTTTCCGCAATACGATAATCCTTACCGACACACTTTGGAACTTCCACATAGTTACTTCCCACACTTACCGTAAATGTAATGGTATTCTTGGCACCTTCTTTGAAAATTCTGCCCGGTTCCACATCCTGGTCCATTATTATACCGGGAGGTGTTTCGTCGGAATATGCCTCTTTCATTAACACAGAAATATTGAAATCCGTTTCCAGTTTCTTTTTTATGGTTTCATATTCGTATGTAACATAATTCAATACTTCATACTCTTTAGGCTCGGGAACCACTACTTTTGCCATTTCATCTATGGCGAAAACAATAAAAAAGGCTGATAATGACAGTACGCAGATTAATGCTATAAGAGTGGTGAAAAAGTATTTTTTCTCTTTCTTTTTTCTGCCCCTTGCGTAAATCAGGGGGACATTGTACTCTTCATCGAAATTTATCAGTCTGGGCCCGGATATTTTATCGGTTTTCTCTTTAATCTTTATTACTCTTCCGGTATTTCCTCTGACTATTGCATTGTCTTCTTCCAAAAACAAGTCATCTTCCGTCACTTCCGGTAATGTTATCATATCATCGGAAGGAATAACCTCTCCGTTTATAAGGTCCAATGTAATATCACCTTTAGAATTGGCTTTATTGTTCAGATTCCTTAAGGCTGCCATTACATCGGCTGCGGTCTGATATCTGTCCGACGGCTTTTTCTGTATTGCCCTAAGAATAATCCTGTTGAGTTCCTCCGGCATATCTTTCCTGTAATCAATCGGAGGTATGGGAGTATCCTGCAGATGCTTCATTACTATGGATATAGGAGTGTCGGCATCAAATGGTACATGCCCCGTGGCCATTTCATACATAACTATTCCGGTAGAATAAATATCGGTGCTGCTGCTTAAAAATCCGCCTTTAGCCTGTTCGGGAGATATGTAGTGGACCGAGCCGAATGTTTTATTATCCGTGGTCAG
>JAKPKE010000219.1 GCA_029553855.1 Bacillota bacterium
CGTAAATATAAGCCCGTAGTTTACGCCCATGTTTTTAATGCCGAAGAAGTCAGCTGTGATAGAAGGCATCAAAGAGAAGAGAGAACCATAGGCCAGACCCGCCAGCGAAGCGCCGATAACCAGCGAAGGAATTGTATTGTAGTAAGTAAAAATAAACATGTTGCAAGCCTGAAGCAGTAATACCAATACAAGTGCTGATTTGCGGCCGATTTTATCAGACAGAAAACCGCCGACAACACGGCCCAGCGCATTAAATGCTGATAATACGACAACCAATATAAAGCCTGCTTTCCAGGCTGCCTGCGTACCCGCGATACTTGCCATGTGGGCTATAAGCATAAGCCCGGCAGTTGCCGAAAGAAGATAGATGATCCACAAAAGATAGAACTGGCGTTTCTTAAGCATTTCAGCCCATGTGAAATTTCGGCTGGCAGGTGCTGCAGCTTTATGGGAAGCAGAGGTCTGCGCCGGAACAAAACCGGCAGGAGGATTTTTTAAAATCAGCGAGAAGAGTGTGATGGCTGTGAGAGCGATAATACCTAGAATGATAAACGACTGCTGAATTCCGTATAGTTTAAGAAAGTATGCGGTAAGCGGAGCCATATAAACCGGAGCCAAGCCGACGCCGGAAACTACTATTCCGGATATAATACCTTTTTTGGACGAGCTGAACCATTTAATTGCAGATGGTGTGGTAGCAGAGTAGCATAATCCGATACCTATGCCTCCAATTACGCCGAATGTAACTACCATTACGGCCGGACTTTGTGTAAACCCCGATAAAATTAAACCTGTGCCGAACATTACTCCGCCCAGAAGCGCTACTATGCGCGGACCGAATTTATCCTGTGCTCTTCCGGCAAAAATCATCATAAAGGCGAATATTGCTGCTGACACTGTAAAGGGGAGGGATGCAGTAACATCGTTCCATCCCCATTCGGCAACAAGGGATTTTTTGAATACGCTCCATGCGTAAAGGAGTCCTAATAACAGGTTTATTCCGAGGGCTGCACTGGTTATAATCCAGCCGGAATGCTTCATTGTTTTTGTTGCAGTTGAGTCTATTTTGGACATATGTAAATTCCTCGCTAAAATACTGGATATTAATAATTCCATTATGAAATAATTCTCATCACTTTCTGAATCGTACCGATGAATCTTCCGTGCCGCTTTTAAGCGGCATAGAAATATTTATCAAGCCGATTCGGCTTCTTGTATTGATCGGATTTTTATTTTTCATTTACATA
>JAKPKE010000231.1 GCA_029553855.1 Bacillota bacterium
GATGACTTTAAGGTTTTGGCTGGGCTGCTTGCCAGTGTGCAGGGAAAATTCATCATGTCAATCAATGACACATCCGAGATAAGAGAGCTTTATGAGGACTTTAATATTCAGGAGGTGACCACAACATACTCTGCCGGAGGGGCACACATAAAAAAACATGTGACAGAACTATTGATTATGAACTATGGTCACAAGTGTAATCAAATATAATTTGACATGGTGTCGTACCGATGGACAGCCCGCTTCTCCTATCTGACAAATATATCATAAAAGTGTAATTGTCTAACATAGTGGTGTAATCTCCCTAACATATCTCATGCAATTTACTTCCATCTTCATCTCTAAGGATTGTAATATACTGCTTATAAAAGGTTTTTTCTGCCTCATAAATTCTATAAAACCCTTTAAGTCCATCTTGTATTCAGGTACCGATGGAGGTTCTTCTTCCTTGACATCATCGGCTTTTTCATGGTTTTCATGCAAAAACTGCCCCATACGGCTGCGCCTGCCCAAGTCATCAACCATACGCTCAACGTACCTGAGTTTCGAGATGTTGTAAAGATTTATATAAATTATCTCGAGCGAAACCCTCTGAAAAATTCCTCTGAACATATCTTCCGATTTCAGCATGTAATTCAGCATATTTTGAATCTCGAAATATTCTACATCTTTAAGCAGCTCGGAAATCCTTTTATACTCTTCTTCTCCCATATAAAAGAAGGGGGGCATTTCCCCATAAACCTTTAATATCATCATGTTCCGCAAAAAGGTAATGAGTCCTTCATAGACCTGATAGGCGCCGTATCCATCATTCAGGGTTTTCTCAATAATATCAATACCAGCCTTCAGGTTTTCATCAAGGATGGATTTCATTAGGTCATGCAGTATTTCCCTCTCCACTATACCAATGATGCTTATAACATCCTTCTCCGAAATATAATCGCCGCTGTAAGCAATAATCTGGTCAAGGAGCGACTCGGCATCTCTCATGCTTCCATCCGCTTCGACCGCTATATGACTGAAAGCGCCTTCGTCATATTTAATCTTTTCGTCGTCGCAGATCATCTTAAGTTGTTCCAC
>JAKPKE010000238.1 GCA_029553855.1 Bacillota bacterium
TGTATATGAAGATACTGTCACCTGGGATAGAGAAAAGAAAAACGCAAAACATACTCGCCACTATATCGGCAAAATGAATATAGTTTCGAAGTGTTTGTTCGCTGCCAGGCGATGCATGATAGCTCCCCCAAAAGAGCCCCATATATACACATAGTGCTTTTCACTTAAGTTTCGCTTTGTACATTCTCCATATTCTTTTACTATACCTCTCTTAGTCTTACTACTCTGGATGCTGATAATCCCTTTGCATCAGGACCAAGTATGGCTTCGAGCCCAGTGGGAAAATCATCACTGGATATTCCTTTGAGATATAGTACCGGTATTAGTGAATCGATACTTGCTGCTCTCCTCATGAACTTCGCCAGTATCCTGCTACTAAAACGTTCCTCACCACGACTGGCGAGTACCCTGTCGTCCAATTATGGCCGACGAATTGAAATAGGTCCTGCACCGGTGAGGATTGTTCGTTCTGGCTCGCATCCATTTCTCACCACACTTTGATGCCTATTCCCATCCTTCGGATCTTGGTACTTTGCACAATGCTCAAGCTATTTCTGCTTCAAATTCAACCTGCTGCATTTTCCTTGCTCCTTCCCGGTACAAGCTCTTCCAGTACCTTTACGGTATCTTGCTTTGTTTGTGTGAAAGCTCCTGTTATACTTTTCTCCACGGACGTTTCTTTTGATTGGTCTTCTTCACCACAATAACCTATCTAAAATGAACGCGCCTGTCTTTTCCCATCCACATCTTTTGAATATACCTTCCCAATAATTAGAGATCTCTAATGCTCTTGGTATTAGCTTAGGACTAAGCGGCGGGATGGTTACCATAAAAAACTGAAAGATATTGGACAATGATATATATAAAGCTCTTCAGGACTTCGTTTAGAGTGATTTTACATTATTCTTAATAATTTGCTCAAAACAATGCATATTCATGCATTTACCCCTTGACAGCGTTTCTATAAATCGTATACAAACTCTCCTCATATATTGAGCAATGAGCAACTAACCCGGCGTTGCCGGGCATGCATACGCACAATCCAAGGAGGCCACATTATGCAGAAAAAAATGCGCATAATGCTGC
>JAKPKE010000241.1 GCA_029553855.1 Bacillota bacterium
CTGCTTCCATTCATTATTTTGTTTATTATTTCTGTGCACCCCACTTCTCCTGCCATTATCTCCTCCAAACTTAGTCTCTTTTCTGTATTTATGCTGCTTTTCATCATTATTTCGTATGCTCTATCCCCTATTTCATTCAGCGTATCATAATCAGTCTCTTCTACTTCATTCATAATGTCCTCATATTTTTTATTGCTTTTCCTGTATCCTTCCTCAATCATTTCAATTATCATCTTTGTTTCTATAAAGCCATCGGATTTTCTCCTATAGAACTTATCACTGCTCCACTTATAATCTTCAACCTTTTTTACCATACCTGCTTTAACCGGATTTTGATGTATATATGCCAATACCTTTAACAAGTATAGCTCATTCCGAATAACAGAAGCCTTGTACCTCCCCTGGAATACATGTCCGCATCTTTCATATATGGCATTGAAGTATTTACTATATTTGTTGTTGATCTGGTGCATTATATTCTGGAGTTTCACGTCACCTGTCTGGACCAATAAATGATAATGATTGTCCATCAGTACATAGCCCATAAGCTTGAATCTCATGTTATGCCGGCTTTCATTCAATAGCTTAAGAAAATAACCTTTATCTATGTCTCTGTTGAATATGTATTCACGGTTATTGCCCCGGGCAATTAGATGATAGTATCCACCGTCAATTTCTTCTCTTGTATACCTGCCCATCTTCAATCACATCCCGGTATTTTCATTCAACCTATGTTTCCTTATTTTACCACAATTTGTCTCAAAATAAAAGAAGAAACCCAAGTTTGACTCAGGTTTCACTCAAATTTGTCAATTAAGTTAACAAGTTAACAGGCTGGCACCTAACCTATTCTTCTACCCTGTAATTAAGTTAACAAGTTAACAGGCTGGCACCTAACCTACTGTTATATTCTTCTACCCTGTTATGTATTACAGTTGCTTCTCTGCTGTCTACTCCATCCTTTGCCGCATCTTCACAGGCAATAGTAAGTGTATAAGCTTCCCACTTTCCTGCATCATCTCCACGGGCATTTATTATATCGCTTATATCCCTGCCTCTCCTTGCTTCCAGTTCATACAGCCCCTGGCGCAGTATTTCCGCCCTCTGGTGGTACAGCTCAGCATCATCCATCAGGCCGCCTGCTTTTGCCAATTCATAAGAGAGCTTATCAGCATTTATCATGTCGATATATGTCTGTGCGCTTTCATTGCCTTTCAGCATAGCTGCAATTTGAGCTTCTATCTGTCGCCTTACTCTTGCTTCTTCTGCCTGTCTCCTGGCAGCATCATCTTTACTGCTTCCCCTGCTTCTGCCCGACGAGCTTCCGCCTTTGCTGCCACTTCCGCTTCCTCCCTTGCTGCCGCTTGAACCGCCGTTGCTGTTTTTCTTATTAGCTTCTCTTAATACTTCAGCCGCTGCATGGGCATCATCCATACCTTTCTTATTTTATTCCCTGCTGCCTTAGCCTTGTTATAATCATCTGTATATTTAATAATCCTGGCTTTTGCTTCTGTAGGTAAGCTGTTGTCACTTTCCTGCCAATGTCCTTATTTTACCATATAATGATCAATAGAAAAAGTAAGCCCCGATTATTTATCTCGGAGCTTTATATAACCTACTTCTTATATCTATTAAGTTAACAAGTTGACAGACTGGCACCTAACCTTCCAGGGATATGTATTCCACGGTTCTTCTCCATTTCCATTGCTGTCATACCTGAAGCCGGTTATCTTCTGCAGCAGCTC
>JAKPKE010000242.1 GCA_029553855.1 Bacillota bacterium
TATCTTTTTCACCGACAATTTTTTCGGAAGTCACCCCCTGTGGCAGAGCTTTACCTTCCTGATAGGTCAGCTTAACTACCATTAATTCCAATAAAACTCTGGGATAATAGTGGTATTTTATTCTTCCCTCAACAATCTTCAGCTCTTCTATAATATTAAATATTTTTTCAATACTTATCTTCTCCAACAATTCCCATACCTTATCAAACTCAGTATCTTCAAAATAGGAACGGGAAGAAATATTATCTTTACCCAATATTTTCAACAGAGACATATTATGGGTATAGAGCAAAAGATCATCCACAAACTGGCTGAATTCTACACCTTCTTTTACCAACTCATCTACCAACTGTATGCCAGCCCCGGTATCATTCTTTAGAAGAGCAGCAATTAATTGCCTGAATACTTCATGGGGAATAATTCCTAACATATCTCTGACCATTTCCGGAGATACCTTGTTCTCGCTATATGCAACTACTTGGTCCAGAGTGCTTTCGGCATCCCTCATAGAGCCGGTAGCAGACTCTGCAATTAAACGCAGAGAGGTTGCATCAATATCTATTTTCTCTGCTGTGATAATCTTTTGTAACTTTTCCACTATCTCCTCAATAGAGATTCTGCGGAAATAAAAACATTGACAACGGGATAGAATAGTCCTGGGAACCTTATGTGGTGCAGTAGTTGCAAAAATAAACAATACCTGGCCAGGTGGCTCTTCCAGGGTTTTCAGCAAGGCATTAAAAGCCTCATTGGTCAGCATATGCACTTCATCAATAATATAGATTTTATACTTTCCTTCGGCCGGGGCAAAACCAATTTTACTCCTCAGTTCTCTGATTTCATCGATACCCCGATTGGAGGCCCCGTCTATTTCCAGTACATCCATAGATTGTCCCTGGTCGATACGCAAACACCGCAAGCACTGGTTACAGGGTGATTCTGTGGGACCTTTCTCACAATTGAGTGCTTTGGCAAAAATGCGGGCAGTAGTAGTTTTTCCAACTCCACGAGGACCGGAGAAAAGATAGGCGTGGGCAATACGGTTTAGCTTAATGGCATTTTTTAGGGTTTGAGTTATATGTTCTTGACCAACAACATCTTCAAAAGATTTAGGTCTCCATTTTCTATAGATGGATTGGTATTGAGTCATTTACAATTCCGTTATGATTTAATATTGTTATTTCAAAAAAATGACCGTGCCCTATCCTCGATCCATCTTCCCAAACGATACTGAAACAGTTAACTCCAATCAGGCTGCCCTACGGCACCCAAAGGGTTTTACTTACCGCTGCTTCCTTCCGGATCTGACGGGGTTGGTAATTCTTTGCTGCATAGGACCCAATCTTCAACATCACTTATTCCAGTCAGGCCTTGAAAAGAAAAGACCTCAGATAGGCATTCGACCCTGCTATAGCGGATTGCAGGTACAGGGCACCGCTAGCTCCCCGTCTAGCACGGCCATGAATATACT
>JAKPKE010000260.1 GCA_029553855.1 Bacillota bacterium
CCTTCCGAAGACAATCTATAAACAGCCCGGGCGTATGCAACAAGTATAGATGATGTGAATTCCGGGTTGCTCTCCAATGTCAAGCTGAATTCCATCCTTTGTTTATTGTAGTTTCCTGTTGTGCCTGTATGTATTACAAAACCGCCGTGGGGCATTTTAGAATGATTTTTCAACATTTCTTCTTCACTGATAAAATACACTTCCGTGTCATAATCCGCAAAATAATTAGGCATAGATATAATTTCCTTCTTAATTCTGCCTAAATCCTCAGATTCTTCCGCTACCACATAGCAAATTCGTTTGTGTTTATCACGGGCACATAAATCCGGGTTCTCGCAGGCCCTTACCTTTTCAACGACTTTTTCCACAGGGACAGTATACTGTATCCCTTTTTTTACTCCTTTAATTCTTCTTATGGCATCAGAATGCCCTTGGCTGACTCCCTTGCCCCAGAAAGTATAATTCTTCCCCTGGGGTAAAATAGCTTCTGCCAACAGCCTGTTGAGAGAGAACAACCCCGGATCCCATCCCACGGATATAAGGCTTACTCTGTTTGAGGCCAATGCGACTTCATTTACCTTGCTGAAGTATTCCGGAATTTTACTGTGATTATCATAACTGTCAACAGTATTGAATCCGGCAGACAACATAGGGCCTTGCACCGGAAGATCATTAGCTGATCCGCCGCATAGTATAATTACATCAATATCGTTTTTATAATCCCAAACATCGGAAATACCTGCCAGTTTTGCATCCCCGCTATATGAAGAAATATCCCTTCTGGTAAATATAGCCTTCAGTTCAAAATCCGGATTCTGCTTAAGAGCTAATTCTACTCCTTTTCCCAAATTTCCATAGCCTACTATTCCGGTTCTGATTATTTTTTCCATACTATACCTCCATTGTTTTAAATAGTATACACAATTAATTCAATTATAGCATCCTACCGGTAATTACACCATTAGCATCTCCTGAGATTTGACTGCAATCCGTCCGCTATCCTCTTCAAATATTCATTCGCCATTGTGGAAGCGACATCCAAAAATATTTTGAGTATTGTAAATGCCATAATGTTATATTATAATGATACATAACATAACAAAACATAGCAAAATTGTATATATATCTCATTTATGTCAACTATAATATCTTTTAATCTTATGTTGTGTTATGTTATGTTTGCAGCAATACAATCCTAATTAATTATATATGGAGGAGTATTTATGAATCAAAATAATGATTTTTCAGTTACAAGGGCAGAAGCGTTAGGGTTACTGCTGGAGAATTGGCCTTTAAAGGCCGGAACTGAATTGATACAGATTCAGCAGGCACTGGGCCGCATTACTGCAAAAGATGTGTATTCGCAAAATACATTGCCGCCATACCGTATATCTATGGCTGATGGTATTGCCGTCCGTTCCGGGTATTTTTCCAGCGGCTTGCCGGACACTACAGGATGGGTAAAGGGTATACAGTATATCCAGGCGGATACTGGTGATGACTTC
This sequence comes from Bacillota bacterium, assembly GCA_029553855.1. Taxonomy (GTDB): domain Bacteria; phylum Bacillota; class Clostridia; order Lutisporales; family Lutisporaceae; genus BRH-c25. The sequence goes on from JAKPKE010000260.1 coordinate 1,506, forward strand.
CCTGATGGGTTCGACACTGTTATTGCAGTGGAAAATATTTATTATGATGACGATGGAAAGCTGCATTTTTCCGATGGTTTTTCATTTGTCAAAGGTGACCGCGTGCGGCAGCCGGGAACTATGGTTAAAGAAGGAGATTTACTGGTAGAGGCGCATGTTTGTCTTACTCCGGTGCATTTGGCAGCGCTGGGTATGGGTGGCATTATTCAATTGGAAGTAATCAGAAAGCCGAAGGTTGTCTATATTCCGACTGGAAATGAGCTTGTTTCAATTGGTGTAAAACCGGAGCGCGGTCAAAACGTTGAGTCGAATGGCATTATGGTTTCGGCTTTTCTGCAGCAGTGGGGAGCAGAACCAATTTGCTTTCCGATTATTAAAGACAACCCTGATGAGCTGGAACATGCTCTGGATATGGCGCTGGCTGTTGCGGATATAGTATTGATCAACGGCGGCTCCTCAAAGGGGATGGAGGACTTCAATGCAAGACTGCTGCAGAAACGGGCTTCCATATTCCAACATGGTATCAAGATGGTTCCGGGTAAACCAGTGGCTGTTGCAATAATTAACGGGAAACCTGTGGTTAATTTGCCGGGGCCGACTGTTGGAACCTTCCTTTCCATGGATTGGTGCGTGTCTGGCCTGATTCATCACTATTTTGGATTGACAATTCCTGTACGCCAAAAAATCAAAGCCAGATTGGATAAATCACTAAAAAAGAGGCCTGATTTTGAAACATATACCAGACTTATTTTAACAGCGCAAAAATACGGTTACATAGCTTCTCCTGTTGACAGCAATAAAAGCATCCCATACGCTTTGACTAAGTCTAACGCGCTTTTCATAGCTCCTGTTGGCATTTCAGGGTACCAGGCCGGAGATGAAATTGAAGTTGAATTGTTATGTGGTTTAGAAAAGATCTGAAAATTGGCATTGAGAAGATCAGAATATTAAATAGGAGAACAGTACTTTGAAAATAAAAAGCAATGATTCATTTACTGTAAAAATAGTTACGCTTGCTTGCTTCACGATAGCTTTGTTCTTTATGTCATTTTTGGTAGGACGATATTCAATATCCCCAAAAACGGTTATAGATATAATCCTTTCACAATTTTTTGATATACAGAAGTATTGGGAAGAAACCCTTGCAACGGTTGTTTTGCAGGTGCGTCTTCCGAGAATAGTTCTTGCAATTCTGGTGGGTGGATCTCTTTCAGTTTCAGGAGCTTCTTACCAGACACTGTTTAAAAATCCAATGGTATCACCCGACATTTTGGGTGTTTCGGCAGGAGCAGGCTTTGGAGCGGCGCTTGCCATGATAAACAATGCTCAATGGTGGAGTATACAAATGCTTGCTTTCGTTTTCGGTATGGCTGCGGTAGTATCTGCATACCTAATTGCTTATGCTTTTGGCAGGCAAACAATAACTGTGCTGATCCTGGCGGGAATCGTGGTTTCAAGTCTGTTTCAGTCGCTGCTTTCAATATTGAAAACATGGGCTGACGTAGAAAACGCACTCCCTGCCATAACTTTTTGGTTAATGGGCAGCCTGGGAAAAGGTACAAATAAAGATGTTTTGATTATGCTGCCGGCTTTAAGTTTCTCCCTTTTACTGATATTCATCTATCGTAATCAGATTAATGCTTTAGCGGCAGGGGAAGATGAGGCCAGGACAATGGGGGTGAATGTTTCACTTGTAAAGCTGATTGTTGTCAGCAGTTCGACGCTTATGACAGTTACTTCGGTAAGCATTTGCGGAATTGTCGGTTGGGTTGGAATGGTTGTGCCTCATATCGCAAGAATGCTTACCGGTGCGAATTTTTCGAAGCTTTCGGCCGCTTCATTCTTTATCGGCGGAATGTTTTTGCTGGTTATCGACAATATTATCCGCGGAGTCAAAGGGGTTGAGCTGCCGCTTGGCGTATTGACTGCTTTGGTAGGGACTCCCGTATTTGTTTTTTTGCTTTCAAAGGTCAAAAAGGGGTGGTCGTGATGTTAAGTGTTAAGGGTCTAAGCTATTATTATCATCCGGATAGAATAGTTTTAAAAGATATTTCGCTTGAGCTGGCCGGCCATGATATCTTATGTCTCCTGGGCCCTAATGGAACGGGTAAAACGACATTGCTTCGCTGTCTGCTGTCACTTAATAAAATAAAGTGCGGGAGTATTGAAATAGATGGACGTGACTTAACAAAACTATCTGCCGGAAAAAGAGCTGAAATTATGGCTTATGTTCCGCAGGCTACAACTATGGCCTTTCCATACGAAGCGAGGGAAGTCGTGCTTATGGGCCGCGTAGCCCACCTGACAGCAGGAGGCCGTACAACAAGAAAAGACCAAAAACTTGTTGATGAAGCTATGGAACAGCTCGGAATACTTCAAATGAGCCGGTATTTATTCAATGAAATGAGCGGCGGGGAAAAGCAAATGGTATTGGTAGCCCGGGCTTTGGCACAGCAAGCCAGGATATTGATAATGGACGAACCGACTGCAAATCTTGATTACTGCAATCAGATAAAGATGCTTAAGGTAATTAAGACATTGTCTGAAAATGGCTATTCAATATTGATGACTTCCCATTTCCCGGATCATGCATTTTTGGCATGCAACAGGACGATTCTGATGCGCGACGGAGTCATTATGGCGCAGGGGCTTCCTGATGAAATTGTAACAACGGAGAATCTTTCAAAACTTTATTCTACGCAGGTTTGCGTAACAGAAGCAAGACTAGACTCACGGGATATGGTAACCAAAGTATGTATTCCTGTGATGTACTAGTATTTTAAGAAGAGGAGAGAGAATGTTTATGAAGACAGGTAAAAGAATCATCGCATTGCTTATGGCAACCGTGGTAATAGTACTATGTATTTCCGGGTGTTCACAGAGCAAAGCAACCGGGACGGACGCCTCGAAACAAACGGAGGCATCTGAGCAAAATGTGCGTATTGTTACAGACATGGCGGGAAGGACGGTTACACTTCCAAAAAATATTAAAAAGATAGGAACCTTCGGAGCTATCGGAGTACTTAATGCTTTTGTAGAAACGATGGGCGCAGGCGACAAAATATGTAACGAGGGTTCGCCATCCTTTGTAAAAAGCGAAAGCTGGGCAAAATACCAATACCTGTTTACTCCGCAGCTGAAAGAATGTCCCGCATTTCAGGGCGCTGACAGTGAGGTGCTTATGGAAACAGTTCTGAAAACAAAGCCTGACATTTGCCTGACTATGGCCGCAGAATTGACCAAGCAGCTTGAAGAACAGGGGTTGAATGTAATCCAGCTATCATGGACTAAAACTGAAGAAGTTAAAGAATGTATCACCCTGCTAGGAGAGGTATTGGATGCACAGGATGTTGCCGCCGATTACATCGCATATTTTGATAAAACGCTGGTAAAGGCAGAGGAACTGACCAAGAACATTAAGAAAGAAGACAGGAAAAAAGTCCTTTATGGCAGTATAACCACGTTTTCACAGCCTCATGTTATTGCAGAGTGGTGGATTTCCAAGGCCGGCGGCATCAGCGTGACAGATGACGGCAGAACATCCGAACGGCGTGTTTACACTCTGGAGGATATGCTATTATGGAACCCCGATATTATTATGGTTTCAAGTAAAGCTGAGAAAAAAGCCGCCTTGGAGGACGCACGGTTTGCCAATATTACCGCAGTCAAGGACAAAAAAATATATATTGTCCCCAGGATTGCACATGTTTGGGGAAATCGTACGACAGAGCAGCCTCTGACAATCATGTGGGCAATGAACAAAATATATCCTGAAATTATGACTGATAAAGACCTTGCTGAAGAAGTATCATATTTCTACAGTCACTTCTTTAAATGTAATTTTACCGATGCGCAAATAAAAGAAATCATCGAATAGAATAGTCAAATTAAATTAAGGGAGAGTTTTTCATGGAGAATATGACAGATAATATCATATTAAGAGAGACAATCCGTCAGGTGGAAAGGGTTCTAGAGGATAAGCTGGACAGACTGACAGTGGAACGGGCGGTGCTGGGACTGTTTTTTTCCGGGGTAAAGTTAAGTGACGGGCATGGCGGTTTATGCTTTACGCCTATTAAGGAGATCCCGGCGGCAGTCTGCTGTCCAAGTTCGGCGAAAGAAATGCCGCTCTCAGGAAAATTAGCCGGACGGCCGGTTCGGGAATATCTCGATGACTTGTTTATCGGAAACATACTTAAAAAAACGCTTGGGATTGCTGTGCTTAATGCATTGAGCGCTTCCTGCTGGGAGTTGATGTCGGATAAAGGTTATGAGTTGGTTACCGGTGTTGACGCATTTGATGAGATTGAAATAATTCCTGACCATAAAGCAGTGGTAGTGGGGGCGCTTATACCGATTATGAAGAAGCTCATCAAGGCAAATGCTGATTTTCATGTTCTTGAAATGGATGCAAAAACCCTTAAACCTCATGAAATGGTTTATTATGCACCGGCAGACCAAGCCGCAAAATATGTACCTGACGCCGATCTTCTGGTGATCACCGGAACAACTCTGCTTAATGATACCCTTACGGGATTGCTTTCAATGTCTAAACCCGGAGCGCAGGTCATTGTAACAGGGCCAACTGCAAGTATGCTTCCGGATGCCTTTTTTAAGTATGGTGTTAAAGTATTGGGCGGTGTATTAGTGACAAAACCCGACGAGCTTCTTGATATCATAAGCGAGGCAGGTTCAGGATACCACTTTTTTGGGAAATCAGCGGAGCGGCTTATTATTAAGAAGCAATTGTGAGACAGGAATTGACAGTTTTGGAGGATGGGCGAGATCCCCGAAACGCTTGCGAGCTATTCAGGCAGGCGTCAGAAATAAGAGACAGGATAAGCAGATGATATTCCGCTGCCGTGGATAATCACAAGGGTAGCAGACTATTGCCGAAAGTGCCGTAAAGCCCCTATCTTCAGCTATAAGGATATAAGGCACAACCTATTGGAAACCTCGACGTTTTTCAATAGGTTTTTTATTGTATAGGAAAGTATAACTTTCCTATACAATAAAAAACCTTGATTTAAGTGCCCGCGCCATATTTTTCTCGCATACTCGAAAAAGGTGCATGGGCGGCAAATGCGTCGAAGCCGCCTTTGTTCTTGTATTAGACAAATCGTGATGGTATGATACAAATATGAATATTAGACTTAAATCAAACAACAATGTTGTGTATTTTTGCAAGGGTGTTCTAAATATCGCAGGAAGGTTTTTGTTGATGATATAGAACGGCATTAAAGAAGTTGATTTTGAGTATCTGTGAAAGCAAACAGTTGAACTTAAGAACAACAAACGAAAGAGAATGCGAGGGCGGTATAAATGAATGATATGCGAAAATGTGTTGAAAAGTTTTTTGATGAGCTTGAAGTTTTTGAAGATACAGAACGTGGGCATTGCTATAAGATCTTCATGCGCCAAGCCATCCGCGAATTTTTTGACAACGAAACAAAAGAAACGGCATTTGCCGTATACAGAGCATTTTTTGACAGTTACCGAATTACGCTCAAGGGTAGTTCAAACCCGTTTATCGACCTGCTGGATGTACTGAAAAGCTATGAGGAAAATGCCGCCGTCCTTATCGACAGGCAGCGGGACCATTATATCCATTCCGTCAATGTCTTCCTTCTTGGTCTTAGCATTTATGCAGGCAATGCCAGGTTCCGCTCTGCCTTTGAACAAACAGTGATGAACAAGAAGGAGTATCCATTTTCTTACGATACCAGGAACGAGGAATTTTACTACCGCTGGGGTCTTGCCTCCCTTTTCCATGACGTGGGTTATCCGGTAGAAATAGTCGGCCGACAAATCAACAAATTCATAGATTTTGCCACAGCCGTGGGCGACAAAGAGAAACCGGTCATCGTGCAGCTTTCTTTTGAAAATTTTCAGGAGCTCAACCGAATATCTGAGATCATACCTAAGCGGGTTTTTACGAAATGCTACTTTGACCACTATGAGGACAGTGTTTATATCGACATGCTCAAACCCGTTGACCTGCTGGCGCACAAGCTGCATACATCACTGGGCGTTGATTTGAAGGATATGAAATTTGCTCTGGACGACTTCGTAAATGTTATGGCACGATTCGGATTTATTGATCACGGTTATTACAGTTCAATAATAGTGCTGAAGTGGTATGGTTACCTTATTCAGTCAGCAAAATATAAGCCTGAATATTTCTTCTGGCCGGTGCTGGACAGTGCCAGTGCAATACTTCTGCATAACTGCTATAAAAACATGATGATGAAAAAACCATTCAATCTCAGTGCGCTTGCTCCAAACACCCATCCAATAGCTTTTCTGCTCATACTCTGTGATGAGTTACAGGAGTGGAACCGAAAAGCTTATGGGATCAAGGACAAACTCAGAACCCTTGCCGCAGAGGCCGGCTTGGAAGTGACTGATGAGAAACTTACTTTGACCTTAATCACACATAATGGATCCTTACCAGCCGATTTTTCCCGTGAAAAGAAAAAGCTTCTATTTAAGCTGCTGGATTTGGATGCACTGTTCGATGGTGTTGCTGTTCATTGTAAATCAGTGAAAAAGCCGGTCCTGCCTGAACCGGGCGATGAGATCACACCACGTCCTGAGCTTAAGGATATTGAAAAATTAGCACGGGCCATACACGAGCTATATAATGAAAAGCAACTGGAACGCTACCCCGGTAAACCTCTCAAGTATCCTGGTTTTGATAAACTGACGGATTCATTGAAATATTCAAATCTGCGTCAGGCCATGGATATACCTGAGAAATTACGCCAAATGGGCTTTGTAATGGGCCCGGCGGGCAGCGATTATCCTGTCAGGAGCATACCGGAAGAATATGTAGAGTATCTTGCAGAGCAGGAACATGAAGCCTGGATGGCTGAGCGGATCGCATCCGGATGGGTGGCAGGAGATCATGCAGATGCTGAGAAAAAGACCACGCCGTATCTTGTGCCCTATGATAAACTACCGGAGGATATCAAGCAGCTGGACCGAGATCCGGTGCAGAATATCCCCCTGCTGCTGGAGCGGATCGGTATGGCCGTTTACAAAAAGTAAAGGAGTTTAGGATATGGGTATATTTGATAAGTTAAGAAACAAAAAAAATGTCCAGGTAGAAACGCCGTCAGCAACACACTACGACAGTGTGTCCGGTATACCGTTTCCCGCGTACAAAGGCAAAGAGCCTTATATGTTCATAAGCTATGCTCATGTGGATTCCCCAGCGGTGTATCCCATTATTTCGGAATTCAACGACATGGGTTACAATGTTTGGTACGATGAAGGAATTGAACCCGGCATCGAGTGGCCGGAGGAGATAGCCAATGCACTGGATCGCTGTTCGCTGTTTGTAGTTTTCATAACGCCTGCAGCTGCTGGTTCGCTCAATGTGCGCAACGAGATCAACTTTGCACTGTCAAAAAAACTGCCTTTTATCGCGATATATACTAAAAATACTGCATTGACGCCGGGGCTTCAGCTCCAGATGGGCTCAAAGCAGGCAATTCTTAAGTACAATATGGACGATGAATCCTTCAGACGCAAATACACATATTCCTTTGAAACGGTGCTGAAGCCGGCAGTAAAACGCACGGTCACTCCAACTCAATGCCACCTGAATTCATCTACAAAGAAGGAACTTGAGAAGGTTTTCACCGGATCAATTGCGTTTTTTCCGGAAGAGGATTTTGAAATTGATCATGGCTTGCTTAGAAAGTATCACGGAAATGGAATAGAGGTGAAGCTTCCCGAATCTGTTCAAATTATCGGGGGATTTGCCTTCCACAACTGCCGGAATCTGGAGAGCATTGTGATGAGCGACGAGTGCGGAGCCATTTTAGATAACGCTTTTATATCCTGCCCGCGGCTTACAAATATAACCATCGGAAAATCTTTCAGCAGCCTCTCGGAGGGGGCTTTTGTCGACTGTCCAAATGTCAGGTTTTCTTACTATAAGGATAGAATGCCAGAAAAGTTTGACCGGCTTTTCCCTGATAAGAGCATTGTTTCCGAGATTGATGAGCTATATCAAAAGTGATTGTTTTTCTATGAAATGCCGATAATGACAATGGCTGTGACGGGTGTATATTATCGTACGATTGATGATATGAATGCATTTCGCGGCAGTATGAATATGATATAATGAGAATTATTAATTATATGAAAGGGTAGATAATATGATAACCGCAAGCATACTGGATATCATCGGCAACACGCCGTTGGTAAGCCTGAATAAATTGACAGGGTCGAATATCTTTGCCAAAGCAGAATACCTGAATCCCGGCGGGAGTATCAAAGACAGGGTCGCGAAACATATGATTGAACAGGCGGAAAAGAGGGGAGTATTAAAACCAGGTATGACAATCATGGAACCTACTTCAGGCAATACCGGGATAGGCATGGCTCTGGTCGGCGTCCAAAAAGGATATAAGGTGGCAATTGTTATGCCGGAAAATATGAGTGAGGAGAGAAAAAAGATTATATTGGCGTTAGGGGCGGAACTAATCCTTACCAATGCCGAAGAAAGCATTGGCGGTTCGGTGTCGGAAGTAGAAAGACGCAAGGCAGGAGACCCGAATATTTTTGTTCCGCAGCAGTTTGAAAACCCCGATAACCCTGAAATTCATTATCTTACTACAGCTCCGGAAATCTGGAAACAGATGAAGGGCAAGGTTGATTTTTTCGTTTCGGGGCTGGGCAGCGGGGGAACCCTGGGAGGAGTCGGCAGGTTTATTAAGGAAAAGAACCCGAAGGCCAGGATAATTGCGGTAGAACCTAAAAACGTATCTGCACTCCTTGGGCATGAGCCGGGATTGCACAAGATTCAGGGAATCGGTGACGGCTTTATCCCAAAAGTCCTGGATGTAAGCCTTATAGACGGAGTGATTCAGGTTACGGATGATGATGCAATCGGTATGGCAAGGGATTTGGCTAAAGTGCAGGGCATTCTCACAGGAACCTCTTCAGGCGCCAATGTCTGGGCCTCTATGAAAATTGCACAGAAGTACGGCAAAGACAAGAATGTTGTGACTGTTTTGCCTGACAGAGTTGAAAGGTATTTCAGTACGTCCCTGATATAGGTCAAAGGTACCATCCCTTTGACTCTTATTTTGCTGTTATATCTTTTGTAACTGTTGTATAATATTAATTGAGATTATTTAGGAGGGAATAAAATGGGCAATAAGAATCCGAAACCGAAGGGCGAGGAGAAGAAGAAACCAAAAGCGGATAAAGTAAAGAAAGAAAAAAAGAAATATACATAAATGGGAATAATACAATCTGAGGGGTTAAGGTGGGCTTAACTCCTCTGTGCTTCCATCAACCGCTTTTTTTCATGCGAAAGATATGGTATTATCAAGACACTGAAATTTTGTAATAGACTATAGAATGAGAAGGGAGTTTTGCTATGAACCTGATTTATATCGGAAAAACGAAAGATGTATTTGCTTTGGAGAATGGAGACTATTTACTGAAATTCAAGGATGATGTTACCGGAGAAAATGGGGTGTTTGATCCGGGCGCAAATACTGTCGGACTGAGAATTGAAGGGGCAGGCAAAGCCGGCCTCAGGCTGACAAAATACTTCTATGAAAAGCTGAATAAGCTTGGGATTCCCACACATTACATAAATGTTGATATAGAAGCCGGCGCTATGACTGTAAAAAGGGCTTCAGTATTTGGGGAAGGATTGGAGTTCATATGCCGCTACAAGGCAGTAGGAAGCTTCTATAAGCGCTATGGGAAGTACGCTGAAGAAGGGCAGGATCTGGACGGACTTGTGGAGGTTACCCTTAAGGATGATGAAAGAAATGATCCGCCTATTACCGAAGATGCTTTGGATATGCTTGGGATACTATCAAAAGACGAATATAAGATATTAAAGGGATTAACCCAAAAGATTGCCGCATTTGTTAAAGATGAACTATCCCAAAAAGGGTTGGATCTATATGATATAAAGTTTGAATTCGGAAGAATAGGGGAAGATAACCATATTGCTCTTATCGATGAGATTTCGGGAGGAAATATGAGGGCCTACAAAAATGGGCGCAGGGTTGAGCCGCTGGAGATAGAAAGATTGATGCTTTTGTAGACTGCAGCCTGCTGTTGTCATAATATATAATAAGACACGGAATAAAGAAAAGGAGGATGAAAAATGGATAATTATAAGGTAATACTGGAATACTTCAACAATGCAGACAAACCGGTAAATGCGGGACAGGTCGCAACTGCAACCGGTATAGAAAGGAAAGAAGTCGACAAAGTAATGAGCGAGCTTAAGAAGGAGGAAAAAATAGTTTCTCCGAAGCGGTGTTATTGGGAGATTAAGAAATAGGGACAGGGAGACAGGTACTCTGTCCCTTTTTATTACAGATAAGCTTCAAATTCTTCTTTGACCGAATACCTTATATGAGGGGCTAATGTATTGGCGAGGGAGAATGAAGATGAAGACAGAGAAGCGCATATCCCAAATTTCTGAAACAGCACAGCAAGTACTCTTCGATGACTCTTCTAAGATCATTTTAATGAGTGATTGCCACAGGGGTGATGGAAACTGGGCAGATGATTTTTCCAGGAATCAAAACCTTTATTTCGCTGCTTTAACCTATTATTATAGAAAAGACTATACTTATATAGAAATCGGCGATGGAGACGAGCTTTGGGAAAACAAAAGTCTTTCGGATATCAAGCAGGCCCATTCCGACGTTTTCTGGCTTCTGTCCGGATTTTACAAGGAGGGCAGGCTTTATCTGATTTATGGGAATCATGATATGGTGAAGAAAGATAATAGATTTGTAAAAGGCAATTTATATCAATACTATGATGAAGCAGAGAAAACATTTTTTCCTTTATTCAGAAACATAAGGATTCATGAGGGGATGGTTCTAAGGTATAAGCCTACAGGTGATAAAATTCTCTTAATCCATGGACACCAGGCAGACTGTATGAATCACAGACTATGGAAGATATCCAGATTTCTGGTCAGATACTTATGGAGGCCTCTTACTATGTTTGGGGTAAACGACCCGACAAGGACAGCGAAAAATTATAAGAAAAAGGAAACTATAGAAAAAAGGCTTGTTAAATGGGTAATAAGAGAAAAAAGTATGCTTATTTCCGGTCATACCCACAGGCCAATGTTTCCTGAAACAGACGAGCCGCCGTATTTTAATGATGGAAGCTGCGTTCATCCCAGGTGCATAACAGGATTAGAAATTGATAATGGCTGCATAATTCTTGTTAAATGGAATATCAGGGCAAAAGACGACGGCACATTGTTCATAGGAAGGGAAGTGCTGGCGGGTCCAAGAAATCTGAGGGATTATTTCGATAAAATAAGAGAAATGTGAAGATCCGAATATCTTGCGTATGTGGATTTATAAGTAGACTTTTGCAAACAAGAGTGTAAATATTAAGGCAGCCTGTGTATAGCCACGTATGCGTATACAAAAATTGATTCCACTAATTTACTTCGCCAAGAAAAACCGGACGCTTCCAACGGGCCATCCTTGACCCGAGTAAGCTTGCTCGGCCTCAATGCCTCGCACGCGGTTATTTCTAAGGCTCAGTTCACAAGTGTCATTGACAATTTCTGTATAATGATGCTTTGTCTATACATAGGCTGCCTCCGATATAATCTATTGCCTTAAATTTAGCCCTTACCCATATTTGTTAACCTTCGAACAGAATCCTGCTGCTGATATCTCCGATGGAATTACAGCCGGTAAGTATCATGGCGGACTTTAAATCGGCTGCTATGTTGTCTATATAGATTTTTACCCCTTCTGATTGTCCGCCGAAGGCTGCCGGGACAAAAGGCCTTCCTATCAAGACTGCATCGGCTCCCAAGGCAAGCATCTTAAGAACATCTACTCCGCTTCTTATGCCGCCGTCTGCCAGTATCGCTATTTTTCCTTTTACTTTTTTAGCGATTTCAGGCAGTACATCTGCCACTCCTGGGGTATGATCCAGTGCCCTGCCTCCATGATTAGAAACTACTATTGCAGCGACACCGGCCTCAACTGCCAGCTCCGCCTCATCCGGAGTCATAATTCCTTTTAAAATGAAAGGAAGCTCTGTACTTCTGCAAATTTGTCTTATGTCTTCCACTGATTTTGGCCCAACGGGTTTACCATGGAGTGCAAGGGTTATGAGCCCTGCTGCATCTATATCCATACCCACCGCAAAAACCTCTGCCGTTTCAGCCATGCGTATTTTTTCAATAACCCGCTCATTTTCCCAGGGTTTAATAATTGGGATTCCATTTCCTCCCGCATTTTGAAGCTCCTTAAGATTAATGACAAAAAGGGCGTCATGGGCGCCATCTCCAACCATTGGGTAAATTCCGCCTTCAAGGGAGCCTTTGGTTATCCACGAAATATATTCTTCCTCGGTGAACTTTCCGCCCAAGTTAAATGCCGTACCCGCAACGGGAGCCGCGAAAACAGGAATCCGCATCTTCTTTCCGAACAGCCTTATGGAAGTATCAGGGTCCTTGCAGCTATGCAAAACCCTCATATTAAGCTTATACCTTTTTAGTGCTTCTACATTTTCAAAAAAGGACTCTCCTGTGCCTTTTCCGCCCATTCCTGGAATTTCTCCGGTACACGCTTTGCCGTTGCATACGGGGCAGACTCTGCAGGAGCCGTTCAAATTGGTTCTGGCATTTTCTAAAATCTCTGAATAGTTCATAATGTGCTTGTACCTCCGAAAGTTATAGTTGGGTTGTTAAAAAAATAGCCAGGAGTATATTGTGTTGTTTTGCCAAAATTACTCCTGGCTAATTGTTGAAGTATTTAATAACAGACTGTTTATGCGTTTACATTCTGATCCTTGGGTTTATCTCCGGAGAATATTTTTATTGAGGTTGTAATCAACACTATTGCCAATACAAAGAGGATAGCAGCTAAGGCTCCGATAATAAAGTTGCCGCCGGCAAAGTTGGTTTTGGCCACAAATATGAGAGCCGTAAGCGTAACCGCAAACATGAATACCATTGGTATTACAGTCATATGATTCTTCTTACCGGACTTGGCAAGCCATGCCGAAACTGCAAGAAGTGAAAGCCCAGCAAGCAGCTGGTTCGCAGAACCAAATATAGGCCATATCTTCTGGTACCCGTATGAAAGCAGCAATGCCGACAAGCCGACGGTTATAGCAGTTGCCGTATACATATTATTCAGGGGTGATTTTGTACCGTCTGCTTTTGCAGTCATTTCCTGGAACATATAACGGCCTATTCTTGTTGCGGTATCAAGGCTTGTCAATGCAAATGCGGAGAATGCAAGTATTACAAATACACTGCCAACAGAAGTGGGAATTCCAAACTTGCTCATAAATTCTGCAACACCGCTGGAAAATATCTGGGCAGGTGTTCCTTTGGCTCCCGCCACATAAGAAACCGAGATAAGCGCTACTATTGCGACCAATCCTTCAATGAGCATTGCACCATAGCCGATAAGCTTTGTATCCTTTTCATTTTCCACCTGCTTTGAGGTTGTGCCGGAGCTGACCAGTGAGTGGAAGCCGGATACTGCACCGCAGGCTACAGTAACAAACAGCATTGGGAAGAGATACTGGGCCTTTGCGCCTTCACCGATTTTGAAGCCTGTAACTGCAGGTATAGCCATTGCAGGTCTTACAAGCAGGATGCCCAGAATCGCTCCCGCAAGCATTGCATATAACAGAAAGGAGCATAGATAATCTCTGGGCTGCAAAAGAAGCCAAACAGGCATTGTTGAAGCTGCAAAAATGTAAACAATCATTATTATATCCCATGTTAATTTGGAAAACTTAAGGACAGGGAACTGGTAGCCTATCCATATGCAGAAGAACAGTAAAGCTACGCCTGTTACGGTAGATACAGACAGCCTTGCCCCTTTCCTGTAGACAAAATAGCCAAAGCCCATAGCAAGGAATATAAAGAGGATTGACGCAGTACCTGCCCTGGCTCCTGTCAGTACCTCAGGTTTTGCCGGATCAAAAGCGAAGGTGCCTGCACAAATGTCTGTAAATGCTGCAACAACCAATATTAATGTAAGATATGCAAAGTAGTTGAAGAGCTTTTTGCCGGTTTCACCGATGTTCACTCTTATTATCTCACCTATAGACTTACCTCCGTGTCTGACCGATGAAAAAAGTGAGCCCCAGTCATGGACACCGCCGACAAACATACTTCCAAGAACAATCCACAGATACACAGGCAGCCATCCGAATATAGCGGCCTGTATAGGGCCTGTAATTGGGCCTGCACCGGCTATGGATGAGAAATGGTGCCCCAGGAGCACTTTGGCATTTGCGGGACAATAGTCAACATCATCCCTGAGAGCGCACGCTGGAGTTTTCTTATCCGGGTCGATTCCCCACTGTTTCGCCAGGTAGCTTCCATAAGAAGCATAGGCGGCGAGAAACAATATAGCACCGATAATTAATAAAACTAATGAGTTCATTGAAAAACCTCCTTTTATAATTATGCACAGGAAATCATGGATTTCCTTTATGCCCTAATGATAAACCAGCGATTCCTGCAATGAAAAAATGCTGAAACATTTGGTACTCAAACAAAGCATTACTAAAGCTTCTATTCCGAGAGTGCAGATTGATAAACCATTTTAACTTTTTTGCCGGCTTTATTTGTAACAACCTCATTATTGTCAAGGCCTATACAAATAAGCCTTACGTCGCACCAACCTTTTAAATAGAATGAATATACTTTACTGTATCTATATTTTTCTATATGTTTCTTTGCATTGCTGCTAATGTTATTTCCTATCATAACCCCCGTAACATTTGTGCTCATATGGTCTTTACCCGGTTCAATACGTTCATCCGCAACTTTTTTTAAAAACTGTCCATAGGCGCATACTTCTTCTTCGGTGATATTATCGTATTTCATGATATAACAGTATTCATAGTTTTCATATTTGTCTATTACGTCATTTTTGGTAATGAATGTTCTTGCTCTGACATCTGCGAACCTTGCAAACATGTCAATTTTGATTCCGAATACTATAATATCCGTATCAATATTAAAATGTCTTTCGAATTTTGATTTTAATATGGCAATATATTTCTCGTATTCCATTCTATTCCCCTAAATTAAGATTTAGTATAGTTACATGTGTCATTCCGCTTATTTAAACGCTGACTGTAACGAGGATTGGATATGTTTCTTCAGCTACAATTATAAAGCTAATTTGCATGCCTACGTTAAAAAATACATTAAATAACAAAATGGGCACATAAAATGCATTTATATGCCCATTAGTCTTTTAAATGAAATGATATTTTTTCTGCTTACGGGAATTTCCGAATCCAATCCCTTAAGCTTAAGCATATACGTATTGTTAAACCAAGGGATAATCTCTTTTATTTTATCAATATTTACAATATAAGAACGGTGACATCTGAAAAAGATATTTTTAGGCAGCCTTTTTTGGAAACCGGAAATACCTGAGGATACTATAAACCGATCATCCTTTGTATATACATGGATCTCATGCTCGTGCGCTTCACAATAGTATATATCACTTATATTCAATACGGTTAATTTGTCACTTCCCCATAAAGTCATCTTGTCGTTGCTGCACTTAGGAGAGCTGTTTTCAAGCCTTTGCAGCGTGCTAATCATTCTGTTTTCCGAATAAGGCTTCAAAATATAATCAAAAGCTGCAACTTCAAAAGCTTCAAGGGCATATTCGCTATAAGCACTTATAAATACGAATATAGGTTTTGCAGCCATTGTATTTATCACCCTGCTGAATGCCATGCCGTCAAGCTTTGGCATATTTATATCAAGAAAAATCACATCCACAGGATGCCTTTGGACGTATTCAAGAGCTTTGATGCTGTCGTCAAAGAATTCTGTTATTTTTATTGAACTGAAGTTTGTGATAAAATAGCTTAATTCTTGTATGGATGGAAATTCATCATCCACTATAATGCAATTCATGGGCTCACCCCTATCTTAATACCGGAACAGACTTGCTACTTACTATTGTCACTAAGGATAAAACTGATTTTTGTGCCGACTTCGGGGCGCTCAATGGTAAGTCCCGTATTATAAATATGACGAAGTCTGGCATCTACATTGGACATGCCTATTTTATTTTCACAAACCGCCCCTGAGTATATTCTGTCAATGATAGCCTGGGGGATACCGGTGCCGTCATCCTCTATTACAACCTTGACTTCACTTGAGTTGTGTCTTCTTACGCATATCCTGACGTTTCCTGAGCCGGAACCTTTCAGTATCCCATGTTTTATTGAATTCTCAACAATAGGCTGTATGGTAAGGGAAGGAATCTTAACATGGATGCTTTCATCAATATCATAGGTCACATTAAGTTTATCCCCAAACCTTGCCTTTTCTATTTCCACATAGGATTTAACCTGTTGAAGTTCTTTGCTTATATCTACGAAAGTGCTTGTTTCTTCTATGTTATACCTTAAATAGGATGACAGGCTGACGATCAATTCTCTGGCATTATCCGGGTTGATTCTTAAAAGAGCTATTATGGTGTTTAGTGCGTTAAATAGGAAGTGCGGATTGATTTGAGCCTGGAGGGCCTTGACTTCTGCTTTGGCAGCCAATTCCTTAAGCTTGCCGACTTTGCTTATTTCAAGCTGAGTCGATATCAATTGGGATAATCCTATGGCCAGCTTTTCATGGGTAAAGGATATTCCGTTCCCTTTAGCATAATATAATTTTAGTGTGCCCGTAATCTCTTCCCTTTCTTTCAGCGGTACGACAAGTGCAGATTTTAGCTGACAGTCTTCCGATGAACATTCAATTTCTTCCGGAGAATTCAATATGCGCATTTGACCGTCTTTAATAACCTGTTTTGTTGCTGAGGTCCGGATAGGATCTCCGCTGACATGGTGATCCGAACCCAGCCCTTCATGGGCCAGAATTGTTGTTTTGTCAGTAATTGAGACTGCAGCGGCCCCTGTAGAGTCCTTTATTATTGAACATATTTTTCTCAGGGAATCACTGTTTATCTCTCTGAAATACGGAAGAGTCTTATTCGCAATTTCAAGAGCCAATTGGGCCTGTTTCGCAGCCATCTGTTCTTTTTCACTGAAGCTTTTCTGTATCAGAAGTATAAGGATGCTTATACCAAGGGCATTAGTCAAACTCATGGGGAAATATATGCTTTTCACAATTTTAAGTGCACTAATGTAAGGTTTGGATATAATCAATATCAGAAGCATTTCAAGGCTTTCGACAAAAACTCCGCCAATAAGTCCATATAGCCATTTCTCAAACCTAATACCTTTCTTATATATAAAAGCAGAAAGGCATCCGGCGAGAACTGTCGATATCGCACAAGGGATCGAGGTTATGCCGCCGATATCATAAAGAAATCTATGAAGACCGGCTATCATGCCGGACACAATGCCCACAAAAGGACCAAAAAGTATACCTCCCGCCAATATTCCTATTATTCTTGTATTGGCTATCGCACCATACACATCTGTGCCGGCGTATGTGCTTATTATTCCAAAAATCGCAAAGATTACAGATAATACAATAAGGTCGGAGCCTTTAAACTCATCCTTAAGGATTATTTTCTTAAATATTGAAAGATTTGAAATAATAAAGGCCAATATTATTACATAGATTAAATTGTTTAATAAATTCCTATATATATCTATCATTTTGAATACCCTGAATATATTTTTATATAACAAGAATTCTGTAATTATTATTCTAGTCCAGTTTATTAAAATCTGCAATCAGAGAAGTAATAAAGCTGTTAAGGGACAAGGTATTCCTTGTCCCTTAATACTACCAGGCTTCTGGGAAAGCAGCGCTTACATATAAATCTTCCAGTTTGGCCTTATGACCTTTCTCCATTTCCGCTAAGTCAAGGAACGTTTCCTTTTGATCCGGATCATTGCTTAAGCCTGCAAACTCTATATACATGTTCATTGCTTCCTCTTCATTTTTCATAGCTAAAGCTATGGCATCCGATGGTTTCATATCGATGGAAAGCTTTGGCTTATCAATTGATTCCGCAACCTTATAGTCGGAAGTGGTTGCAAATTTCAATGATTTTACCGAACCGGAAAGATATCCTTCCAATAAAACCTTGTGAGATAGTTCATCCTTTGCAAAGCCTTCAAACAATGAGGAAATGTTCTTATCCTTGGATTTTTGTGCGACATCCCTGTAAAACAAATAAGCGTCTTCTTCGTTTTTAATTGCATATGAGATTATTCTTTTGTACTCCTCATGAGTCATCCATAATCCCTCCTTTCATTCGTTATTATAACACAGGCATTTATAAAACGCTACAGCTCCATTAATGATTGCGAATGGATACTGTCAAGTCAAACGTTTTGGAAGCATACCTGCGGCTATTGCTTCAATGCCGTTGATCACCGTAGATTTGATGGCGCGCACTCTTGACGGAGTCATTCTCTCCCCTACTGTGGTTGTAGGTGGAAAGACTATATTGGACAAGGGCAAACTCCTCGACCTTGCTTGCGTAATCAAATTGCCTGAATGACATAAATCAATGTATTATATGATGCTCAAAAAATGAGCAGCAGCACAGAAAAATGTGCAAATAGCGAACAGTATTCATTTTCAAGTTTCCAAAAACTGTTGAAAGCACTAGCTTATGGTTATGGCATAGAATTTGCAATACTAAATTGCAAAGCCGCATATTCAAATTGCGGATTTGACTAAGGGAGGGCTGTATCAAACTTGATACAGTAAATAAATAAAAAAAGGAGGAAACGTAATGCTTAAGAGGAAATTATTTGTCAACGGTGTTGAAAGAACCGTGATTGCAGATCCGGAGACAACTTTGGCGCAGTATGTGAGAAAACAGCTATGCCTTACCGGAACCAAAGTCGGCTGCGGGAAAGGCGAATGCGGGTCATGCACGGTCATCATGGACGGCAAAGTGGTAAGGTCTTGTATCCTAAAGATGAAAAATGTCCCTGATGAAGCGCAGATCATTACAATTGAAGGCATAGGCTCACAGGAAAATCTTCATCCGCTGCAGCTGGCATGGATGGTACACGGCGGTGCGCAGTGCGGATTCTGTACGCCGGGCTTCATTATGTCCGCAAAGGCCTTACTTGACCAGAATGTAAACCCTGCAAGAAATGAGGTAAGGGAATGGTTCCAAAAAAACAGAAACGTATGCAGATGTACAGGGTACATACAGTTGGTTGACGCCGTTATGGATGCTGCTAAAATCCTCAGGGGAGAAATCAAGATGGAAGATCTGTGGTTCAAACTGAAGGAAGGCGCAAGCATGCTGGGATCCAACGCAATACGCCCCTCCGCCCTTGCAAAGGTAATGGGCACATGGGATTTCGGGGCGGACTTAGGACTGAAGCTTCCTGAAAACACTCTTCATATTAAATTAGTTCAGGCAAAAGTATCTCATGCCAATATACTGTCTATAGACACTTCGGAAGCTGAAAAAATGCCCGGTGTATTCAAAGTCATCACTTATAAGGATGTACCCGGGACAAACCGGATCAACGGCCTCGCATTTCCTCAGAATAAGGGAGACGGCAAAGAAAGGCCGATACTCAATGACAAGAAAGTGTTCCAATTTGGAGATGCACTTGCTATGGTGCTTGCAGATACCCCGGTGCAGGCAGAAGAAGCTGCCAAAATGGTAAAGGTTGAGCTGGAGGAGCTGCCTGCCTATATGAGCGCACCCGAAGCCATGGCTGAGGATGCTATAGAAATACATCCGGGTACGCCCAATATCTATTTTGAAACTCATAGGGTCAAGGGTCAGGATACCGTACCTTTGATGGAAAGCCTGCCTTATGTCATAGAGGATGACTTTTATGTTGGGAGGCAGCCGCACCTTGTACTGGAGCCGGATGTAGGCTTTGCTTATATTGATGAAGAAGGAAATCTGATTGTCCACTCAAAGAGCATAGCAATGCATTTCCACCATTTGATGACGGCAGAAGGCATCGGTGTAGCTCCTGATAAGTTTTTTATAGTACAGAATCCGACCGGGGGTACTTTCGGATATAAATTCAGTCCCACCAATGAAGCACTGCTGGGGGTAGCCGCGCTGGTGTCCAAGAGACCGGTATTCCTTGAGTTTAATATGTATCAGCAAATAACTTACACGGGCAAAAGATCCCCATTCTTCATCCATCTTAAGTATGGAGCCGATAAAGGGGGCAGGCTGAAAGCAATGGAAGCCGACTGGTCGGTTGATCACGGGCCATATTGTGAGTTTGGAGACCTTGTTACCATGAGAGGTACCCAGTTCATAGGCGCCGGTTATGACATTCCAAACAGCAGGGGCACAGGAAGAACCGTAGCGACGAATCATGCATGGGGCTCGGCTTTCAGATCTTACGGATCGCCCCAGAGTTTGTTTGCAACAGAGGTACTGTCAGACATGATGGCTGAAAAAATTGGAATGGACCCCCTGGAATTCAGATACCTGAATGTATATAGAGAAGGCTCAACGACTCCGACCGGATGTGCACCTGATGTTATTGCATTTCCACAAGCCATCGATAAAATAAGGCCCTTATACAAAGAAGCAAAAGAAAAGGCCCGGGAGAAGAATAAGAACGGCGGAGATATCAGGTACGGAGTGGGAATATCCCTTAATATGTATGGCTGCGGCCTTGACGGTGCCGACTCCTCAGAGATATGGGCAGAGTTGACCAGGGAAGGGGTAACGATAGGCGCTTCATGGGAGGACCATGGGCAGGGAGCAGATATGGGGGCTTTGACCCATGCCTACGAATCCTTGAGACCTCTTGGCATAAGACCTGAAAATATCAAATTGGTTTTGAATGATATGAGGGTTACACCCAACAGCGGACCCTCAGGGGGGAGCCGCCAGAATGTTGTTACAGGAAATGCGATTGGGGCAGGCTGCAGAAATCTTATGGGAGCCATGAGGAAATCAGACGGCAGTTACAGGACTTATGATGAAATGGTTGCAGAGGGATTGCCCTTAAGACATGAAGGCAAATGGACTGCCCCCAATACGGCATGTGATGTTGCCACAGGACAGGGCAACCCATTCTCTGCCTATATGTACGGGGTACTTATGACGGAAGTGGCAGTGGATACAATAACAGGAAAAACTACTGTGGAAAAAATGACTATTGTATCGGACTGCGGTACAATAATAAATAAGCCGGTAATAGAAGGACAGATATACGGCGGGCTTGCACAGGGAATAGGCCTGGCATTGAGCGAGGATTTCGAAGACCTGAAAAAACATATAACTCTTACAGGCTGTGGTATCCCCCAGGTCATGGACGTACCGGACAATATTGTTATTATCCATCAGGAGACTCCAAGACCCAATGGACCCTTCGGGGCTTCCGGCGTTGGGGAAATGCCCCTTTCCGCACCCCATGCCTCAGTAATAAATGCAATATATGATGCCTGCGGTGTTCGTATAAAGCATTTGCCTGCATATCCGGAAAAGGTACTGGCAGGCTTGAGGGAGCTTAATAAATAATACCGCACGTAAAATTAGCAAGAGTTAAAATACGGAATTGGGACTTATACAAAATCGGTTTAAGCTCTGCTGAAACCGATTTTGTTACCTTGGTTTCCTTTGCGGCGAGATAATGTTCCCTGGCGTTTCCTCGCCGCAAACTATATAGCTCCCAATTCCTATTTTAGCAGAGGGGGTACGATAATGGATCTGGATAAATTGCTTGAAACAAGCGACAGATGTATATATGATGAACCGCCGTCATGCACCTCAAACTGCCCTGTTCACATGGATGTCATTGCTTTTGTGACGGAAATGGAGAAAGGGGAGTTCGGCAAAGCTTATGCAGTGATGGAGAAAAGGATTCCTTTTGCAAGAATTATAGGAAGCATATGTGACCATCCTTGTAAAAAAGCATGTGTAAGGGCGGATTCCGGCGGAGCAATCGAGATATCTGAACTGGAGAAGGCTGCCTTAATTTTTGGCTACTCCCCGCCTAAAAGAACCATGTCCGCAGCTAAAAATAAAGGAAGGGCAGCAGTTGTAGGCGGAGGAATCAGCGGGCTGACGGCAGCCTTTGACCTTGATAAAAAGGGCTATCGGGTTACTCTGTATGAAAAATCAGGCAGGCTGGGGGGGAGAATATGGGACTGCGCAGGTGAAGATCTTAAAAAAGAAATAATAGAAGAAGAGCTTCAAATCATAGCAAAACAGGGGATTAATACGGAGTTAAACACTTATGTCGATAAAAAAGGACTGGAAGAATTAATTAAGGAATATGATGCGGTATACCTGGGAACAGGGATATGGGACGAAGAACTGAAAGTCCATCCCGATACTTTTCAGGTAGGAGAAACCCCATTATTTGTCGGCGGAAGTCTGGCAAACAAAAACGATTCAGTGATATTCTCAGCAAGCTCAGGCAGAAGAGCAGCCATATCCATGGACAGGTATATAAAGAAGATTTCAATAACTGCCTCAAGGGAAAGGGAGGGATTCTTTGAGACTCCTTTAAAATACGTGGAAGAGGATGTACAACCGGCTGCACCCGTTAAGAAGGAATTGGCAGCATATAGCGAAGATGAGGCAATAAGAGAGGCAGGCAGATGCTTTAAGTGCAGGTGCAGAAAATGCATCGAGTCATGCAGCCATTTATCTGGTTTTGACATTTCTCCCAAAAGCTACATGAGGCAAATCAATCAAAGCGAGAGAATAATATTAGGAACCCATTATGCAAATAAGATGATAAATTCCTGCACTATGTGCGGACTATGCAAGGTAGAATGCTTCAAGGGAATAAGCATGAAGGGTGTAATACAGGAAACAAGAGAAAGCATGGTGGCAAGAGGCAAAATGCCTGTTTCCGCCCATGATTTTGCACTGAGGGATATGCAATTCAGCAACAGCATGCGGTTTTGGATGGTGAGAAAACAACCGGAAAGTTTTCAGGAGTTGTACAAGGACACTGAAAAAACGAAGTACCTGTTTTATCCGGGATGCCAGCTGCCTGCATCATATCCGGAATATGTCATGGAAGCATACAAATACCTGGTTTCCAATATGAAGGGCGGAGTGGGAATTTTCCTGGGATGCTGCGGGGCTCCTGCAGATTGGGCAGGAAGGCAGGATTTAATGAAGGAAAATATTGAAAAAATAAAGGGAATATGGGAAAATATAGGCAAGCCCACGTTTATTATGGCCTGTTCCGGCTGCTGCAGCGTATTTGAAAAATACCTCCCCGAGATTGATTTTGTTTCGGTATGGGAGATATTTGCGCAGAAGGGTTTGCCCCGGAATAACAAAATTTCAGATAAGGGCGTTTTAAGCGTGCATGATGCGTGCACGACAAGATATAATGGGAAAATACACGACAGTATCAGAGAAATTGCTGCCTTATCAGGTTATAGCATACATGAATTGAAATATTCGAAGGAGAGAACCAAATGCTGCGGATATGGGGGCCTGGTGTATTTTGCCAACAGGGAACAGTCTGCAGCTTTTATTAGTGACAGGATCAGAGAATGCGACAATGACCTGCTGGTTTATTGTGCCATGTGTAAGGACTTGTTTGTAAGCGGAGGTAAAAGGACTCTCCATATTTTAGATTTAATATTCGGAAATGATACGGAGAGCATTGCACTCAGAAAAATGCCCACTTTGTCGGACAGGCATAAGAACAGGGTACTGTTGAAAATAAGACTGTTAAGGGAAATGTGGGGTGAAGAACCGGATATGAATTTGGAAAAACAAACGGGGTTAAATCTGATAATACCTGAAAATGTGCGCCTGTTAATGGAAGATAGATATATTTTACTGGAGGATATGGAAAGGGTTATAGACAATTCCCAAAAAAGCGGCGAGAGGTTTTTTAACCCGGAGGATCGCAACTTCTTGGCAAGGCTGAGACTTGACAATATAACTTATTGGGTGAGATATGAAGAAAAAGACGATAAAATCCTTATAAACAGCATTTACAGTCACAGAATGGAAATTGTGGAGGAATAGAGATGGATGCGGAGAATAAACAGTATATGCCGTGGATTTGCGATAAATGCAAAAAAGAGCTGATACTCCGGAAAGTTAAGGCGCGATATTTGGAAGGGAATTTTGAAGTTGAGCTGATGAAATGCCCCGTATGCAGTATGGTTTTTATAGAGGAAGACCTGGCTATGGGAAAGATGCTGGAGGTAGAAAAAGGGCTGGAGGACAAATAAGGTGAAATGCTATAATGCATATGAGAATGGCAATATGAAGGAAATTCTGGGCGAAACCCTAAGACCGGGCGGCTTTAGCCTGACGGATAAAAGTGTTCAATTCTGCAGACTTGAACCAAAAGATGCAGTGCTTGATTTGGGCTGCGGTATGGGGGCTACAGTCGGACATCTTTATTTGAGGTACCGTATCAAGGCTGTAGGAGTAGACCCTTCAGAAAAATTGATAGGATATGCAAAAGAAAAATATGGATTTGCCGATTTTGTTATAGGTACCGGGGAAAACATCCCCTTTTCAGAGGATAGTTTTAATTGTGTATTTTCGGAATGTACGCTCTCCCTTATGGAAGATACTGATGCTGCACTTAAGGAAATATTCAGAGTGTTAAAAAGGGGCGGGTGGCTGGTTATTTCGGATGTCTATGCGAAAAATCCCGGACTTGTAAAAGGAATGGGCGGAATACCGTTTAATACCTCTATGAGGGGACTGCATGACCTGAAGTATTTGGAAGAACAACTGAAAATTGCGGGATTTAATATTATGCACTTTGAAGACTGCAGCGGCCTGCTGAAGTCGTTAATGGCTCAAGTAGTATTTTCTTACGGATCAATGGGCGCTTTCTGGAACAAAGTAACGGATAATTGCGAAGATGTCTGCAAATTCCAGGAAATATTGAAGGCTTGCAAGCCGGGCTATTTCCTGATGATTACCAGGAAAGGAGATTCTGATTATGAATGACATGGCATTTAAACTATTCAAATTGTCCTCTTCGGGCTTTTGCTGCACGCAAATAATGCTTAAGCTGGCTCTGGACGAGGAGAAAAAGGAAAACGAGGATTTGCTCAGAGCTGTAAGAGGGTTATGCATGGGCATAGGGGGCAGACAAAAAACCTGCGGTGTACTGACAGGGGGACTGGGAATTATAGGGCTTTATGCAGCTAAGGGGAAGGATACGGAGCATTCGAAACAGGATTATTCCGATATGGTTAAAGAGTACACGGAATGGTTTGAAAACGAGTTTGGGAGTGAGGAGTGCAAGGATATTATAGGTATTTATAACTTTGCCGGCGATGCGGGGGGCAGCGGTTATATGGTAAAGTGCGGCGACATTTTAATGAAAAGCTATGAGAAGGCAGTGGAAATATTAGCAGAGCACGGCTATGAATATGGGAGCAGAGAATAATTATGAAGCTGACACCCATTGAACAATGGATTATGCAAAAAACAGGCATGAAAGAAAGAAACAGAAAGGCATTGTATGCCTGGCAACTGGAGAAAATAAAGGGGACAATAGCCTATGCAAAGGAAAACAGCATTTTCTACGGTGAAAAGCTGGAAGGAGTTGAGGAGAGGTCTATATACACTCTGGAAAGCTTTCAGGACATTCCCTTTACCTTTCCGAGGGATATTGGAAGAAATCCCCTTGATTTTTTATGTGTGCCCCAAAAAAAAGTTGCAAGAATTGTGACGTTGAGAACATCCGGTACAAGCGGCGAGGATAAAAGAATATTTTTCACCGAAGAGGATTTAGACCTTACCGTTGATTTTTTCAAGTACGGCATGAGCTGCCTAACCGATGAAAGGGATAAAGTGCTGGTCCTTCTGCCGGGCAGCGCATATGGAAGTATTGGCGATTTGTTGAAAAAGGCGTTGGCATTGTCCCATATAGAATGTATTGTGCATGGGGTTCTCTCCGATCCGGAAAAAGCAGCCAGGTGCATTGAAGAAATGGGCATAACATGCATTGTGGGAATCCCTATACAGGTGCTTTGCCTAAGCAGGGTTAAGAGCGGCGTTTTCAGAAACAATATAAAAAAGGTACTGTTAAGCACGGATTATGTGCCCGATGCCATAATCAATGAATTGACACAAAAATTCGGCTGCAAAGTATTTAACCACTATGGAATGACGGAAATGGGGTATGGAGGGGGAGTAGAATGCGAGGCTTTAAGCGGATACCATATGAGGGAAGGGGATATATATTTTGAAATCGTTGACCCCGATACAGGCAAGGTTGTTGAAAACGGACAATATGGCGAGGTTGTCTTTACTACCCTTACAAGACAGGCTATGCCGCTGATACGATACAGGACAGGGGATATCGCTTCCTTTTCTGCATCTGATTGCGCTTGTGGAACCTTTCTCAATACAATGAAAAAAGTGCTTGGAAGAATAGAAAACAGGATCCCTCTGGGGGAAAACCGGTTTTTACACCTGAGGGAATTGGATGAAATTATTCTGCCTTTTGAAGAAATACTGGATTACAAAGCATATTTAAAAGACGGATATAAATTCGTATTGGAATTGACTGCAGAAAATGATGCCGCCTTTGATAGGGTTAAGGGCAGGGTGATGCGGGAAATGGAGGATTTATTGTCGAATCAGCCGGGATGCAGGCCGGATGTGGCAGTTATACCGGCAGCAGAATGTGCACCTGTAATAATCAATAGCATGATAAAAAGGAAAATTATTGATTGCCGTAAGGAGAGATGAGAATGAAAGATGTATATGAACTGATTAATGAACAATTGGATAAAAAAGAAAGTTTTGTGCTGGCTACTATCCTGAAAAAGTCAGGTTCGGCACCCAGGGAAGAGGGTACAAAGATGCTGGTACGAAAGGATTTTTCAATTGGAGGAACCATAGGCGGCGGGATTTCCGAGGCCATGACGATTAAGCTTTCAGCTAAGGTATTTGACAGTGGGATGTATATTATTGAGAATTTTGTGATGTCCGGAAAAGATGCTGCAGGTCTGGGTATGGTATGCGGTGGTGATATCAGTGTGTTGCTGGAGTATGTTGACTGCAGCGATACTCAGACGGTCGATATATTCAGGAAAGCAACCGAGCTTAAGGGCTGCGATTCTGATTTTGTTATGATAACAAGATTGCCGGAAGGCCAGAAGAGAATTAAAGGGTCGGATAAGTGGATTTGCACCGAAACGGGATTCTACGGTCCGGAAAATGAAAAAATCCTGGGGATTATCAAGGGTATCAGAGAAGATTTTGGTGGAACCAGGATTCGGGAATTATTTGTTGGTAAAGAAAGGTATATGATAGAGCCGTTTTTTAACGTAGAAAGTGTTCACATATATGGGGCAGGCCATGTTGCGCAAAAACTTGCTGATTTGACAAAAAATCTGGGTTTTTATACGGTTGTCACGGACGACAGGGAAGAATTTGCAAATCGGGAAAGATTCAAAACTGCTGACGAGGTCAAGGTAATTCCTTCTTTTAACAATTTGGCAAATTATGATACAATTAACAGTAACAGCTATATTATCATTGTTACAAGAGGACATGCCTATGATAAGGATGTACTTGCCCAGATGCTCAGAACCGATGCCAAATATATAGGGATGATAGGAAGCAGAAGCAAAAGGGAATATGTATACAACGGCCTTTTAAATGAAGGATTTACTTCCGGGGATTTGGAAAGGGTATATTGTCCAATAGGCCTGAACATTCATGCCCAGACTCCTGAGGAGATTGCGGTAAGTATTGCAGCTGAATTGATCATGGTTAAAAGGGGACCACAGAATGAAAAGCGGTAAGATAGCTTCAATCCTTTTGGCCGCAGGCTATTCTTCAAGGATGTACAGCTTCAAACCCTTCTTGAAATTTGGAGAGCTTACTGCAGTTGAAAAAGCAGTGGATACGCTTAAAAGTGCGGAAATAGAAGAAATTATCGTCGTAGTCGGGTACAGGGGCTCCGAGGTGGCAGACAAGCTGAGGGATTCAGGCGCCGTATGCCTATGGAATGAAAATTATTCCCAGGGCATGTATTCTTCGGTATTAAAAGGGGTAGAAGCACTCGATAAGGACGTTAAGGCATTTTTTATAATGCCTGTGGACATGCCTTTGATAAAAAAACATACCATTAACCTAATAAAAAAAGAATACCTGAAATCCGGGAAAGGTATACTCTACCCGGTTTATAACGAAAAAAAGGGACACCCCCCCCTGATTGACATAAAGTACAGGCAGGCAATATTAAGCGGCTCCGGGGAGGGGGGCCTGGAAAAGATACTTTCAAGCTTTCCGGAAGATTCGGCGAATGTCTTTGTTTTTGATCCAACGGTTATAATGGATATGGATACAAAAGAGGATTATGATGCACTATCAAGCTATTATTATCTTGGTGCTCCCAACAGAAACGAATGCTATGCAATTTTAAAAGGCTATAATGTTTCGGAAAATGTTATCAGCCATTGCGCTGAGGTAGCCAGGGTGTCCCTTGGTATTTTAGAAGGGTTGAAACGCTGCGGCTGCGCCTTGGATGCTGCAGCCTTGGAAGCAGCCGCAATGCTGCATGATATTGCAAAGGGTGAAAAGGATCACGCCATAAAAGGGGCAATGATTCTGAAAGAAATCGGATATGAAAATGTAGGGCATATAATATCGACCCATATAGATATAGATGTTGATGGAAAAGGTGAAATTACGGAGAATGAAGTACTTTATCTGGCTGATAAGTTAGTGAGCGGAACTAAAACAATGTCCCTGAAAGACAGACGGGAGCAAAGTGTGAAAGCATTTGGCGGGGATACTGAAATATTGGATAAAATCAATAAAAGATTTGATGATGCCGCAAGAATAATAAAGAAGATAGAAAAAACCACCGGGAAAGGTCTGATATATGGATAGAAGGATATATCTTTTGAGGCATGGAGAAATTGATTGCGGCAAAGAAAAACGTTATATAGGGATTACGGATTTACCGCTGAATAACAAAGGAAGGACTCAGGCATACAGGCTTAAGGATTACTTTTCCAATATCAATATGGGGAAAGCTTTTACAAGCCCTTTGATAAGATGCATGCAGACCTCCGAGATAATTTTAAAGGACAGAAATATTGAGATAATGCAGGTTGATGCATTAAAGGAAATCAATATGGGAGAATGGGAGTATAAGACCTTTGACTACGTAAAAAGCCGTTTTCCGCAACAGTATGAAAAACGGGGGATATATATGGACTGCTTTGTTCCGCCCGGAGGAGAGAGCTTTGAGCAGCTTCAGAAAAGGGTGATGCCGGCATTCGATGAAATTATCGGCAGCAGCAATGGGAATATACTGATCGTTGCCCATGCAGGAGTTAACAGGGTAATATTGAGCAAGCTTATGGCATTTCCTTTGAAGGATATTATGAAACTATCCCAGCCCTATGGCTGTGTGAATATACTTCATATGGACAAAACGTATCAGGTCTGGAATTGTGAAACGATGCTGTAAAGGAGCATACCGATGAATGGTATTGATTACAAACATGTAATTGAGCTTTCCCATGAAAGATGCAGAAAATTAAATATAAAAGAGGATCAGGTTTTCAGCAGTAAAATCATTAATGAGGCAGAGCTGCAAAAAAGATTTGCCGATAAGAGAAGTATGATTTTAACAGCAGCACCTTATATGGAGCAACTGATAAATTTTGTCAGGGGGCACAATTTCTTCGCTCTTCTTACCGATGGAGAAGGATGCATACTTAATGCAATAGGAGATGAAAAGATACTGTCGGAAGCCTTTGATTTAAAAATGATTCCCGGCGCTTTTATGAACGAAGAGAGCATCGGTACTAATGCAATGGCCATAGTCATTAAAACAGGGGAACCTGTACAACTGTCCGGGAAAGACCATTTCATAAAAGCATATCATAGATGGACCTGTTCCGGGGCACCTATTAAGGATCACCATGGGAATCTTATAGGGGTTCTGGACCTGACAGGATATACCGAACATGTTCATCCCCATACATTAGGTATGGTTATTGCAGCGTCAAATGCAATTGAAGAAATGATCAGAGTAAAGGAATTTAATAATCTTCAGGATATCAACAATAAACATATAAATACAATATTTAATACGATGCCGGTTGCTATCGTAACTTCCGACATAAACGGCAGGATTAAAATTCATAACAATAAGGCAATGGAACTTCTGGGGAACAAAGGCAACCAGCTTAAGGCAAAAGATATGGGTGAGATTATTGAGGAATGGGACAGGATAAAGAAAGATATCTGCCAGGGCGGAAATATCTCACGGGGAATAGATATTATAGCAAATAAAAACAGATTCTCCTGTCGCCTGATTGCCAACCCCATCTATAATTCAGTTGATGATGATGTGGAGATAGTATATGTTTTTGAAAGAATCGAAAAGGAAAAGAAAGAAAGAAAGAAAAATGAATACCAGGCATATTATACTTTTGACAAAATCATAGGAAAAGACGAAAACTTTTTAAAAATTGTGGAGTACGCAAAAAAAATTTCCGACGGCAAATCCACAATACTTATAATGGGCGAAAGCGGTACCGGGAAAGAAGTATTTGCCCAGGCTATTCATAACTTCAGCAAAAGAATGGATGGGCCTTTTTTGGCTCTGAACTGTGGCGCCATACCTACCCAGCTTATCGAGTCCGAGCTCTTCGGGTACGAGGAAGGTGCTTATACAGGAGCAAAAAAAGGAGGAAATATAGGAAAATTCGAATTGGCTTCAGGGGGCACTATTATGCTGGATGAAATCGGTGAAATGCCTATGGATATGCAAACTAAACTTCTGAGAGTGCTTCAGGAAGGCATTATTACAAGGATCGGTAGTGCAAAGCCCATATCTGTAGATGTAAGGATTATTGCTTCCACAAACAAGGACTTGAAGGAGGAAGTGAAGCTTGGAAGGTTCAGGAAGGACTTGTATTACAGATTGAATGTGCTGCCTTTGTTTTTGCCGCCCTTGAGCCAAAGGAAAGATGATATACAGCTGCTTACAGATTATTTTATGAAAAACATTGCGGAGAATCTTGGCAAAAAAGAAATAGAAATTCCGGAAGAATACTTAAAGACTATGATAGATTATGATTGGCCCGGAAATATCAGAGAGCTTGAGAATTTTGTGGAGCTTGTTGTCTGTACCGAATCTATCCCCTGCGGTTATTTCGGTCATGAAAGATATTGTTATGAGGGACTGTATGAGGGAATCATTCAAAGTTCCGATATGAATCTGGATAATATGGAAAAAGTACATCTGAAGAAAGTGCTGAAAAAGCACAACGGGAATATTACTCACTCTGCAGCGGCCTTAGGGATAAGAAGAAACACCCTCTATGGCAAAATTAAAAAATATAACATTAAATTATAGACTCATTTGCGATACCCTATGTTTCGGCTATTATATCGCCGATCTCTTTTAAATCGTACCCTCCGATTCCTTCCAACTCCGTTCTGAATTCAGGTGAACGGAGTATATCTATTATTGCTTCAAAATGCGGTCTATTCACATCTTCCTTTTTCATAACAAGCTCGTATCTTTCAACTTGCATGGGAATGAAATCAATTCCCTTGACTTGAAGACTTGTCTTTTCGTTTCCCATTCCAAAATCGGCATCACCCCGGGCAACAGTACTGGCTATAGCCAGGTGTGAGGCACATTCATTTTCATAGCCCCTGATTTTTTTGTAAGGGATGTTCATTTTACGTAGATGTTCGTCCAGGAGCACCCTGGTGCCGCTTCCCTTTTCTCTGTTTATTATGGTTATATCATTGCGTTTCAGGTCCTCCCAGCCATTGATTCCTTTAGGGTTTCCGCTTATTACATAAAAGCCCTGCAACCTGCAGGCCAAATGAACAATAACTGCCTGTATGCCTGGGAGCATCCGCCGGACATAGGGTACATTGTACAAACCAGTATCACCGTCCCACAAATGAGCTGTAGCAACCTGAACCTTACCATGATACAGCGCATAGAGGCCGTTGTAGCTTCCGATATATGAGCGAAAAGTCCTCGTACCTGAGGGGTGTAGTTCAAGGTATCTGGACAGTATATCCAATATGGCATCCTGCCCGCAAATTACAAAACCGCTGCTCTGAGATGGCTCTTCACCTGAAGAAAGGGTTGACTTTGCGGGGGCCGTGAGTTTATATTTCGTATGGGATAAAAAGCCTTTTGAAGAGCTATCCCTATTTTTGTAAGCTTCCAGGTCATCCGTATCAATTCTGAGCTTTTTTCCAACCTTGTAAGCGTTTAGTTCCCCCCTCTTTATCAATTCGTATACGGTGTTTTTGGTGATTTTTAATATTTCTGCGACCTCTTGGGGGGTAAGCACGGATTTGTCCGCCATAAAAAAACCTCCATTCATCAAAGGTTTGTTTTATTACATTATAGCATTTATAACTAATATAGGCTATTGATTTTATCATAAGCTACTGTTAATATTAACATAGCATGACATAATAAAACATTATTAAAGAGATAAAAATATAATAAATTGTTATGCGATGTTATGTTATATTATGTTACACATACTGAAAATGCAGTGCATATGCAAAAAAAAGAAATTTGATGGAGGAGGTTTTTTGTTTTGAAACACATTCAAAAAAGATTATTCATTTCTCTGGTTATAACTATCCTATTATTCTCGACTGCCTGCGGAAAGGTGGTCCCTGAGCCTGAAGTTTCATTGACAATCTCGGCTGCTGCCAGCCTGAAGGGTGCTATGGAGGAAGTCAAAGCAGCCTATGCAGAGGAAAAACCCAATGTAATTCTCACATGCAATTTCGGTTCTTCGGGTTCTCTGCAGCAGCAGATAGAGCAGGGGGCAGAGGTGGATGTCTTTTTTTCTGCCGCAGCCAAACAAATGGACGCACTGCAGGAAAAAGGGCTTATCGTAGAGGATACCAGGAAGAATATTCTGGAAAACAAAATTGTGCTTATTGTACCGAAAGATGTTACATCGGTTACTGATTTTAACGATTTGACATCAGACAATGTTAAAAAAATCGCTTTAGGAGAAACAAAGAGTGTGCCGGTGGGGCAATATTCCGAAGAAGTGCTGAAAAAGCTCAATTTGATGGATACCATTGAGTCTAAGGTCGTGTTCGGCAAGGATGTGAAAGAGGTTTTGACCTGGGTTGAAACAGGAAATGCCGATGCGGGCATGGTCTATGAAACCGACTCAATAACCTCGGAAAAGGTTAGAGTTGTAGCTTATGCACCCGAGGGCTCCCATAAGCCGGTTGTATATCCGGCAGCGGTAATCAAAGACAGTAAAAACATTGATGCTTCCAAGAATTTTATGAGCTTCCTTTGCAGCGAAAAAGCAAAATCAATATTTGAAAGATACGGATTTGCATTTATAATAAAATAACGGGGGATTATTTGGAGTGATTGGAGTGGCTATAGATTTTTCTCCTATATGGATATCATTGAAAACAGCATTGACAGCAACTCTTCTGACATTCTTTTTTGGAATTGCGGCTGCCTGGCATGTTGCTAACTACAGGGGGAAGCTTAAGGGATTGGTTGACGGGCTCCTAACCTTGCCAATGGTTTTGCCGCCAACGGTTGCGGGCTTTTTTCTGCTGCTGATTTTTGGTAAGTACGGTCCAATAGGAAAGATACTGTATGCTCTTGGGATACCCGTCATTTTTACTTGGCAAGCTACGGTCATTGCGGCAACAGTGGTCGCATTTCCATTAATGTATAAAACTGCAAGAGCGGCATTTGAGCAGATTGACGGGAACATATTGAACGCCGCAAGAACCCTTGGGGTTTCCGAATGGAATGTATTCTGGAGGGTATCCGTTCCCCTTGCCCGTCCGGGTATTGCCGCAGGTACCGTACTTGCCTTTGCAAGGGCAATGGGAGAGTTCGGGGCAACTCTCATGGTAGCGGGCGGCATACCGGGGAAGACGCAAACTATTCCAATAGCTATCTTTTTTGCGGCGGAAGGCGGCGAGATGGACAAGGCAATGATCTGGGTGCTGTTGATTACCGGGATCTCTTTGATTGCTATGGTTTTGATAAATTATTGGACGGAATATCAGCACAAGAGCTTAACCTTTTCCGGGAGGAAATAACATGGCACTATACGTAGATATAAAAAAGAAGCTTCCCGGTTTCTGCCTTGACGTTAACTTTGAAGCCGGGACAAATACTGTAGGCTTTTTGGGGGCTTCAGGTTCCGGGAAGAGCATGACTCTGCGCTGCATTGCCGGAATTGAGACACCGGACAGCGGAATAATCGAGTTGAATGGACGTATTTTATTCGATTCGGCAAAAGGAATCAATCTTCCCATCAGGAAACGGCGGGTAGGGTTCTTGTTCCAGAACTACGCCCTTTTTCCCAACATGACGGTGGAAGAGAATATCCGGTTTGGGCTGGGGAGCCTGAGCGTTTCGGAACAATTGGAAAAGGTTCGTGAGATGATCTCTGTTATGCATATGGAAGGGCTTGAGAAAAGATATCCCAGTCAGCTTTCGGGCGGACAGCAGCAACGGGCTGCATTAGCCAGGGCTCTGGTCATAGATCCCGAAGTCCTGCTGCTGGATGAACCTCTTTCAGCATTGGATGAGCATTTAAGAGACAATATGCTTAAGCAGATGATTGAAACCCTTTCGGGCTACAGGGGCGTTACGCTGTTTGTGACACATAACATTGAGGAGGCATACAGGGTCTGCAGGGACTTGGTGGTATTGTCTTCAGGAAAGTTAGAGGCAAAAGGGAATAAAGAATCCGTGTTCATGAATCCGCCCACAATAGAAACAGCCCATATAACGGGATGCAAGAACCTTTCAGCTGCAAAGCCCATCTCTTCCGATGAGATAGAAGCACTTGACTGGGGAGTTATACTGAAGGTAAATAAGGAAGATAAAAAAGATATAAAATATATCGGAATTCGTCCGTATCATATTGAATTGGCCGAAGACGCCAGGAATCAAAACACTATTAATTGCTGGATTAGTTATACCGGCGAAACTCCCTCCAGAATGACAGTTTATTTATCCGTTGGAAGAAAACCTTCAGGCAACGGGGAATACCAGCTTCAATGGGAGATTCCAAGGGAGAAATGGGAAAAGGTTAAAGCAATGCAACAACCCTTGTCTTTAAAGTTAGATCCCGACAAATTGATATTGATATAGGTTCAAGGCGAGGGAAGAAAGGCTGCTGCACAGCCTGAATCCCCTTGCCTCTTGAATTCTCAGACACTAAAAATAGAATTTCACGAACTTTATTGAATAAATATCACATAGAATCAGGTCGTCAGTTTCGGCCTCCCTTATTATAATGTAGCTTATTCCCACATCAACAAGCGTTCCTTCACGGTCTATAAGCATATTGGTACCAATGAGAAATTCTACCTTGACTCTTTTCCCTATCTGGGATTTTAAATAACCTTGGGTATATTCTATATCAAGCACAGGCGTTGTCGGAAGCATGTCAAAGTCTACAGGAGCAGCTCCTGTCAAAGGAACCTGTGCCTGCAGCGGCATTTGGGGTATTTGCTGACCTACCCCGGCCTGACCTCCTATTTGTTGCAGCGGCTGTTGCATGGGATATGGCGTCGGAGCCATAGGATATCCGAAACTGGTACCCATTTCCGGAGCTTTGCTTAATTGGGCCTGAACATTGCTGTCTGAGGATATTTGGCCATAATTATACGGATTATTGATATA
The DNA here is from genome assembly GCA_029553855.1 of Bacillota bacterium. GTDB lineage: Bacteria > Bacillota > Clostridia > Lutisporales > Lutisporaceae > BRH-c25. The sequence continues at coordinate 37,113 of JAKPKE010000260.1, forward strand.
CATAAGGATCTCCTTTCTTAGATAATATTGGATACTCTTTTCTTTCTTCCTATGTAGTATAGTAAAGCCTTGTAGGGTTATAGAAACAATGCTCCCCTACTTCGTTTGTAAACCTGCCGGAGCCGTTTCTTGGGAAAATTTGAGGACAGACTGTCGCAAAAGGATTAAAATACCACAGACTATAGGCTACCGTCAGAAGCTTATTTCCCGATAAAGCCCAGTCCGCTATATCATAGTGTATTTGTTCGGCCGGGATATTAAAAATATTCTGAGGGTTATATGCACCTCCAATGGTTTCCGAAGCGCAGTCAAACTGACCCTGCTGGAACATGACCTTTCGCAGATCTCCCTGGCATAATCTCTGATACTCTCCATTCGGGACATGAACTCTATTCATAATTACAGTGGCTACGGCCTTCATTCCATTGTCACCTTCGCCACCGGCTTCACACTTTATCATTCGGGCAAATATTTCTCTTGTTGTAAGAGGCACAGTAACTCACCTCGCATGTAGTGATATTATCATTTTATGTGACAGGGTCATATTTGACACTGTTACGGTTAATTATTTATAATTGAATCATATATAAAATAAGGACTGCAGGGCGAAAACAGGCCGGAAAAGTTCATTATAGGGGAGGAAAGCCTTATGGATAAAATAATACTGGATAAAAGCGCAAGCCAATGGATTCGGGAGTATCCCGTTATAGGAGATCTCATGGGTTATAAACCTGTATTTTGGATAAATGAAGGCATGGACAATACAGGTAATGCAATCTCTGAGCTTCCCGTTACAGTTGAAGATATGATAAATGCAGAAAACAGGCTTCATAGATTTGCACCATTGATTCGCAGACTATTCCCTGAGACAGCGGACCGGGAAGGTTTGATTGAGTCTGAATTGGTGCAAATCGAAAAAATGAAGAACAGCCTGCAATCTGTATACAATCAGGTTTTCAGAGGCGGGCTCATGTTGAAGTGCGATAATTACCTGCCCGTAGCGGGATCCATAAAGGCAAGGGGAGGTATCTATGAGGTGCTGACCCATGCTGAAGATATTGCCTTGAAAAATGGAATGATAGATATGGATGATGACTATTCAAGAATGGCAGAACCCGAGTATAAGAAATTTTTTGGCAAGTTCTCTTTGGCTGTAGGCTCAACCGGTAATTTAGGGCTAAGTATAGGGATAATGGGATCTGCTTTAGGCTTCAAAGTTACGGTGCATATGTCTGCAGATGCAAAGGAATGGAAAAAGAACCTCCTCAGGAGCAAGGGAGTCAATGTCATAGAATACTCGTCAGACTACAGCAAAGCGGTGGAGGAAGGGAGAAAACAGTCCCTGCAGGATCCTGACAGTTATTTTGTGGATGACGAGCACTCCAAAAATCTGTTTTTAGGTTATAGTGTTGCAGCTTTCCGATTAAAAAGGCAATTAGGTGACCATGGAATAACAGTCGATAAGGACCATCCGTTATTTGTATATTTGCCCTGCGGGGTAGGGGGCGCACCGGGGGGCATTTGCTTTGGTTTGAAGCAGGTATTTGGGAAATATGTGCATATATTTTTTGCAGAGCCGACCCACTCGCCGTGTATGCTTCTTGGTCTGGCTGCCGGTGAGAACGACAGACTTTCGGTACAGGACTTCGGGATAGATAATGTTACAGATGCTGACGGACTTGCAGTAGGAAGACCTTCGGCTTTTGTAGGAAGGATGGTGGAGAAGCTTTTAGGCGGCATATATACTGTTGAAGACAGTGAACTATTTAAGCTGCTGGCAATGATGAAGGATGAAGAGGGTATCAAGATTGAACCTTCGGGGACTCCGGGGCTTTTGGGGCCTATATGGCTTGAGGGAAGCAGTGAGGGCAAAATGTACATTAATGCCAATGGGTTGGAGACCGGCATGAAAAATGCAGCTCATATAGCATGGGCAACTGGGGGGTTGTTTGTGCCTGAAACCATGATGCAGGAATTCTACGGCAGAGGCAAAAGGATTATTGCACAACAGGAGAAAAATGCGACATAATAGCCCTCAAGTTTGTTGATTCCATTGGGGAGAATTACATAGTATATCGATGCACACGGGTTATGATTTTGACAGGCCATAGGCATAGTAAAAAGCTAGATATTCTTTTCTGTGGGCTGCCTGTGGAAC